>JAUPKO010000061.1 GCA_030837395.1 Actinomycetota bacterium
GGGTCGGCCGGTGATGACGTAGCCTCGGCTGACGGCCTCGGCGCCCTCCAGCCGTGAGCGGAGGTCCGCGAGCTTCTCCAGAATCGCCTGGCTGCCGGCCATCACCTCGGAGGACTCGACGAAATCCTCCGTAGCCCGATAGGAGGCCGCACCGAGGATCAACAGCGTCAGCAACGCGGCGGCGAACCCGATGGAGATTTTCGTCCTAGCCAGAAGTCCCAATGAGACCGCTCCCTCGGCTCAGCAGTGGAGTCTCCTTACATCCGCCTCGCAGCGGATGCGACGGCTCGGACCAGCACGGCTCTGTCTGGCCAGAAAGAAGGACGGAAAGGGACAAGGTGTGGAAGCTGTGCCTCGCAGGTACTGCGTGAGCGTGAGCGGTACCCGCCCGATCCGCTCCGACATCCTGCGTCTCGCTCCGTGCTAGGGTAGTCTCACTTCATGATACAATTGTACCCGTGGGGATCCTGGGAGTTCAATCCGCCGTCCGGCCCCATCCGTGTATGCCACTCAGCCCCCGTCAGGCACAGGCGGTCCTGTCCGGCTCGAGCGCGTGCTGGAGACGCAGATGCAGGTGGATCTGCTCCGGTCTCCAGTGCTCCTCGAGCTTGGCTTGGATCACCTTCGACAACCACAGCGACCGTTCGATCTTTCCAGGCTTGGGACGCTTGGCGCGTTACCGGGCCCGCAGGTGCGCCAGCACCGGCTCGTATCCGTCGACCCATTCCCGCACGTTGCGGCGCAACTCCCTGAATCGATCATGGGGGAGGTACTGCGCCCTCTCTCAGTTGTACTCGTAAGCCGCTGGGGACGGAGGCAGGTGCGTGGCCCGGAGCGTGAGGCCAAGGGGGCACGATCGCGGAGTTGGGCCTCCAGCACCGACGGGGCATGGCATACTGCCGAGCGATGGGGGGAGCCACTGTGAAGCAGCTTTACTCGCGCGGCCGAGCGAGCAGATATCTGTGGGCCCTTGGCCTTTGCGTCCTGATCGCAGGCTCGTTCAGTGGTACGGCCGTTTCAGGAGCCGCGACCACGATGAGCCAAGTCGATGACGCAGTTTCGCTGCCGCACTCCAACGACTCCGCCCGTATTCCAGGGCCGGATTTGGAGGGGACCGCGTCGCAGTCCAGGACGTTGACGGCGCCCAGGGCGGCAACAGGAACAGTGATCATCACACGCCTCCGACCCGCCATGCCACTGCTCCTGCTGTACGACACCGGCCGAAAGCAGAAGATCGATACGTCTCGAGACACCACGCTCAAGCTCCCTCCCGGTGGATATCGACTGATGGCGCTGCGACCTGTCAAAGGCAAGACGGTCGTGTTCCGTAATGATGGCTACTTTGCGGTCCGCGCCAAGGCCACTGTTCGGCTCGCAGGGCGTGTTGTCCTCAATTCGGGGGCGTTGCGAATAGCGCTGCTGGATGCCCCGAGCGGCGCTGACACGCGAGTTGTCGTCACTGGGCCGCGCGGGTTCTCGCGAATCGTGAAGCGAACCACAACCCTACGGGGCCTTCGCCCAGGGACCTATCGTGTGGCGGCGACCTCTGCTGCTCTTCCCGATGGCCCCGGAGTAGCCCTGGCTGCGGTCGACCAGTCGCGGCCGACAGTCACAGCGGCCCGTGTCGAATCAGTACGGGTGTCGTTTTCTAACCGCACAACTGTCAACACGATCACAAACGCCGGTGGCAGCGTCGTGAAGTATGAAGTGCCAGTTGTGTCGCAAGCAGCGCCGTGGAACGGGACCATCAGCGTGTCGATCCCAAGTCAGGGAGCGACGCTCGGAGATGCAGTCATCCTTGAGCCGACGAAGACCTTGCCTCTCGGATTCGTCGGCCGGCTCACGTCGATCTCCGGAAAACAAGGGGTTGCAACCGCGGTGCCGTTGCCCGTCCTAATCCCGGACCTCCGCGTGCGCATCACATTGACCCCCGCGCAAGTGGCCGCGTACTCCCGGTCACCTGCGCGGTCCGGGCACAGGGGAGCCAACTTCCTGAACGAATGCTCGGCTGGCATGGTGCCTTTCGCATACCCGGGCATCACTGGCGAGCCGGTCTTTTCAGATGGCGAACTAGCCTCAGCCAATGTCCAGGTGGAGTGGAAACTGAACTTCCCGTTGACCCCCACAGTAGGTGCTCGGTGTGACCTTGGCGTCGAGGGGCGAACTGGCCTCCCGGGGGTGTCGGCAGAGATCCCTGGTGGCATCGTCGGCGTCTACCTGTATTGGAGCATTGGTCTGTTTGCGTCGGTCGAGGCGTCCGGACCATCAGTGGAAGTACCCCTCACGCCTGGGGCCCCGCTTGTAGCCGGGCTTGCGTGGGACAAGATCGACGGTGGAAGTGTCCCGCTCGGGGTTGATGAGGATGCCATCTCAGCCGGGCAGGCAACCGTCACCCCACCACAAGTCGAGATGGCATTCGGACTCCAAGGAACGCTGGGCCTGCGTGCAGGCGAGGAAATTCAGGCCGGGGAATGGTTTGAAGCGCGGAACTACCTCGCGGTTGAGGGGACGCTTACCCCGGCGCTCCACGTGGACCTCCCCTCAACCGACTCACAGACCCAGCAGATCTGTTTCGCAAAGATGTACGGTCAGCTGACACTTGCCCTTAATGTCAGCGCAGTTTCGAAGAACAGCTTCCTGTGGTTCGAGAACGACGACACGGTGACTCTGTTCAACGCGAGCGTGAGCTCGGATCCAACGAACGAGAAGCATCTTTGGTGCGGTGGACTCTCGCCTGCCACGACGCCGACGACGCCGACGACGCCGACGACGCCGACGACGCCGGCGACGCCGACTACGCCGACGACGCCCCCTAGCCGAACGACGGACCCTGCGTCGTTGCCTGTGATGAAGAACTTGATGGGAACGCTACCGACGAGAGACGCACTTCTTTCTGACGCGGTGTTGTACCAGGCGGGGGTAGCGGGACTGCCAGCAAGCCATGTTGGGACAGGAAGTTACACTCCTGGTCCCATCGGGGACGCCTGCCCAAGCATGTTCAACGGCATGACCGCGTTCGGAGAGACTCTCGGGAACAGCGGGTATGCGCGGACAACCATTGAATGTGGCTCGCGTGCGATCACTGAAGCGGAAGCGTGCCGGTTCAACCGGGTGGGACCAGTCACGAAAGCGACGGCACGAGCATGCTATCGGACGGGAGATGGAGAGATGGAGTACCGCCTGCTGGTGGCACCAAACGTGCAGCTCCGCAGCATCGTGTCATCTACCGCTCTGAGTTCGAGAGAGGCGGCACTGGCGAACGATGTACTGTTCACCCGATCTCAAGAGATCATCGTGCAACAGTATGAGAGATTCAGAGAGTTGGGGCTACTCACGGGTCCACTCGTGGCACAGTAGAGTTCTCACGGCCGGGGCAGGAAACAGGAATCATGTCCTGCGAGGTCGTTTTCGCCGGCTGATCCTGCGTTGTGGTTCGGGCGCTCAGCGCCTGCTGTGTGTTGTCGTCGGTGGCCTCCGTTTCGGTGCTGCTGACGTCTTGTGCATTTGCGAGAACCGCAAGGCCGAGGTGGCGGTGGCCTTCGTCGAAGCCAGCGCCGCCAAGAGTTGCCATTGCCTGGCCGAGCGGTATCGATAGGGGTGCGTGGGCCTGTGTCATCCATTCCAGGATTCCCGCCTGGGGCCCGAGGTACGGCCAGCCGGAGGTGCGCCACCGGCCAGCAACGAAGTTGCAGAACTGCCCCCAGTCGACGTGCTGAGGACGGCCATGCACGATGCGCCTCCGCCGTTCCGCAGTCTCGGGGTCAAATGGTCGGCGGTCGACAATCTCGGGTGCAACGAGTAGTTCATCACTCAACTCAGTTGGCGCAACGTTCACATGGCCCCCGTCCTTACTCTCGTGCCCATCCTGCCGCCTCACTCTGACAATTGCGGTGGATCAGGGTGCCGCGACTCGTGCGGCATCCACGGCGCGCTCACGAATCTCGAGGGCTTTGGTGCGACGATCCGACAAGGCGTCGCCTTGAGACACGTGTCTCGGAAGCATACGACGTAGTATCACGCAACTGCGAAGTATGGAACTCCCTGGCGAGGCATGGGTCTGGCTGTGGGGTAGTAACCGGGCCTACTCGGCCCGTCCGTCGCAAGTGGCAATTTTGAAC
>JAUPKO010000601.1 GCA_030837395.1 Actinomycetota bacterium
GCTCTTCCGATCTGCCCCACAATCGTCTCGGCCCGGCCCCCGCGGCCCGAGACCTGGGGGCCGGGCCGACCGCTACCCAGGTGGGCCGTCTACGCTCGTGCGCGGGCCCGTGGCGCAGCTGGTAGCGCACCCCGTTTACACCGGGTAGGTCGTCGGTTCGAGTCCGGCCGGGCCCACCACCTCACCCGCCCGACGGTCAACCACCCCCACGCCGTCAGACCAGATCGGCCAACGCCGCCTTGTAGTCGTCCAGTGAGCGCGCCTCGCCGGGTCCGTTGATGACACTCCAGCGCATGATGCCCGCCTGGTCGACGATGAAGGTGCCACGCGTCGCGAAACCTGTGTTCTCCCAGAAAACGCCGTAGTCCCGGGACGTCGCGCCGTGCGGCCAGAAGTCCGAGAGCAACTGGTACGGCAGGTCGTTCTGCTCGGCGAAGACCGCCAGCGAAGGCACCGGGTCGCACGAGATCGCAAGCGTCTCGACGTCGTCGGAGACAAAGCCCGAGATGTCATCGCGCAGCGAACACAACTCGCCGGTGCAGACGCCGGTGAAGGCGAACGGATAGAAGACGATCACCACAGTCTTCTTGCCCCGGTAGTCGCTCAGCCGGACCTTCTCGCCGTGCTGGTTGGACAGTTCGAAGTCGGGCGCCGGGGCGCCGATCTCAACAGACATGTGCTTCCTCAGGAGTGGACGGTGTGTTAGTCATGGTGGGGTGAGCGACGTACCTGCGCCAGTTCTGCGGCCCCGCCAGGGCGAACGAGGCTTGGCCACAGCAGACCCCGAAGCCCTGGTGAGTACCACGTTAGCGGCCTGGGACGCCTTGGCTGACTGCGCCTGGGAAGTGGACCCTGCCGCCCCTGTGCGCAAGGGCACCGCTGGCTCCGCCCTGGCCGAACTCGGCACCTGGCCCGGCAGCCGCACCCTGGGGACGATGCGCGCCGAGGCGAGTGCGGGGCAGTCCGAGTTCCAGGCTTCATCACCGCAGGTTCCGCACGAGCCGACCACGTCGGAGCTCGTGGCCGCCCTGCGGCGGTCGCGGGACTCACTGGCCACGTGGGTGGACGATCCGACCGCAGACTGGCAGACCGAGGGGCTGCGTACGACCCCGACCATGCTCGGCCCGCTGCCGCTGTTGACCATCATCCACGGCGCGACCTACCAGATGGCGCTGGTGGCCCTGGAACTGCGCAGCCACGGCGTGGAGCCGCCGCCCTCACTGCTCGACACCGGCTTGACCGCCCTCGTCGACACCACCGGCGGGTTCGCCGCGCGCGCAGGCCTGCCGGCGTCCATCACCGCCCGGGTGCCGGGCCGGCAGATCGGCACCGGCGCCGACGGCAATGACTGGTGCACCCGCGATCTGACGGCTGTGCCCGCGGCCGAGGCGGGACCGGCGGTCATCGGCGACGTCGCCACGGTGCTGATCGCCACGGCCGGTCGGGCCGACGTAGCCACCCTCTACCGCACGGGGAGCCTGCGGGTGCACGACATCCAAGGGCTCATGCACTGGTTGCCGGTGCTCGAGACTGTGCCCGGCCTGCCGGGGGCCGCCACGCTCGGGCGGGCCGGGCGTTACCTGGGCACCGTCTCAACTCTGCTGTCGCGACTGCCGTTCCGCAGCTGATCCGACCTGCCCCGAACCACGCGCCGAGCTCGCCTGAATCGTGGCAGGGGCAGCAATATCGGCATTGCTGTTGCGTGCGGGTACCCAAGTCAGGTGGACTTACGCCGGTGCCGCGATTCGGCTGGTGCCTGATCGAAACGGAGGAGCGGTGGCGGCGACGACGGGTCCGAGCCACGCCCTGGGCGTGCGGACCGGCGATGCGGTACAGGAGATCGGCTGGGATGACGACTGCGACGAGGGTCTGCGCGCCGCCGTCGCGGAGGCCGCCGGCGCGGAACTGATCGACGAGGACGCCGACGATGTCGTCGACGTCGTGATGCTGTGGTGGCGAGACGATGACGGCGATCTGGTGGATGCGCTGATGGACGCCATCGCACCCTTGGCCGACCACGGCACCGTCTGGCTGCTGACGCCCAAAGCCGGCCGCGACGGCCACGTCGAGGCCGCCGACATCTCCGAAGCGGCACCGGTCGCCGGGCTGCAACAGACCAGCACCATCAGTGCCGCCCGGGATTGGCAGGGCACCCGCCTCGTCAGCCCGAAGGCCAAGAGATAGGACACCTGATGCCCAGAGAACTGATGTCGACGCGTCGGCGAATGACCATCGCCACCTGGAAGCCGCCGCGCGAAGGCATCATCCACGGCGTCATCACCCTCGAGGCCACCAACGTGCTGGACTACATCGATCGTGCCCGCGACCTGACCGGCGAGAAGGTCACCATGACCTCCTTCGTCGGGTCCGCCACCGGTCGCGCGCTCGCCTTGGAGCCCACCCTCAACGGGTACATCGCTTTCGGCAAGTACTACGCCTACGACGACGTGAGCCTGTCATTCCTGGTGCAGGTGGACGGCGGCAAGCAGTTGGCCCAAGTGCTGGTCCGGGACATCGACACCATGACCCCGGCGCAGGTGGCGGCCAAACTGCAGGAAGGCGCCGGGCACGTCCGCAGCGGCAAGGACGAGAATTTCAAGAAGAGCGCCGACATCGCCAGCAAGGTGCCAACGTGGGTGCTGCGACGGATCTTCAGCTTGGCGGGCACCTCCACCGTCGCCCTGGGCAAGCCGTTCGGCGGCCAGCCCCGCTACCCCTTCGGCGCGGCCATCATCACCAGTGTGGGCATGCTAGGTGTGGACGAGGCCTTCGTGCCTCCGACGCCGTTCGCACGCGTGCCGCTGTACGTGGCGGTCGGTGCGATCCGGGACATGGTGTTCCCCATCGACGGCCAGCCGCAGGTGCGCAAGGGCGTGACGATCGTCGCGACGCTGGACCACCGGTTCGTCGACGGCTTCCAAGCGGCCACCGTCGCGCGCGCCTTCAAGAAGTACTTCGAGGAGCCGGACACGCTCGGCCCGCTCATCGCACCCACGGCCGCCGAGGTCGCCGCATCCGCTGCTAACTCGGCCTGATCCTCCTAGGCTGTTGGCACCACCTGACCATCAGCCCGTCCGGCACCTCAAGTTGGAGCACACGTGAGCGACGCACGGATCGAAAAGTCCCCCCTCCCGCTGCCGCACCAGTACGTCGACACGGATCCGGCCGAGAGCCAGGAGTGGCTTGATTCCCTGGCCTCGATGGCGCGTGAGGAGGGCGCCGACCGAGCACGTTTCATCATGCGCGAGATGCAGCGCCAGGCCGCCGACCTCGGCCTCGGGGTGCCCGATGTGCGGCAGACCGACTACATCAACTCGATCCATCCCGA
>JAUPKO010000602.1 GCA_030837395.1 Actinomycetota bacterium
ATACGCGCCAGTCAGACCCGGGCGTGTCGCCCGCACCGACGTTGTAGATTCCGTGCGCCTTCGGATCTGTGGCGGCGAGCCGGAATGCCTGAGCGACGTCGCGCTGGTCGACATACTGCCAACGGATGTCCCTGAAGTAGACGCTCTCATCGTTCTTCGCCTCGAACACGAGCGACATGAACTCGTCGTATTCCGGGTCATTGAGAAAGGCGACGCTGGCGACGCGCAGATTGATCATGTGAAGGCCGTAGCGCCGCTGATAGGCGTCCGCGAGATACTCGCCAAAGCGCTTGCTCATCCCGTACATGTCGTCGGGACCGCCATTGAACTCCTCGGTGATCGGAAGACTCTCGGGGCGCAGCGAGCCCACACCCGTAATAAGTCCGCTAGCGCAGATGCTGCTCGCGGCGACGACCCGGGAGACCCTGTGATGTACCGCGTAGTCGAGGACACGAACCGTGCCGAGGAAGTTGACGCGGCACGTGTCGTATTCCAGTCCATCGATATGCTTTGGAATTGCCGCGAGATGGATGACCGTGTCACAGCCGTTCATCGCGTCGTCGAGTGACGCGTCCGACAGGTCGCCGCTGAACCATGGGCAATCCAAGCCCTCCGGCCGCGACGCGGCATCGAAGCCGACAACGTCGATATTGTGCTCGAGTAGCTCTGCCGCCAATCCACGACCGATCTTACCCGCAGCGCCTGTGACCAATACTTTCATAGGTCCTCCCTACGTCACTCAATGTCCTGTCGACCGTGCTGCAAGACTTCGATAGTGAGATGTGAAAGCCGAGGCAGCACAAGATGTCAGCTCATATTGGTCAAGATCGTCCGCCGGCGGCTAGTCCCATCCGGGGATGGATGAGTAAGAATGGGCAATTCTCCCACACGAGATATGCGCCCCGTTGATCATTGATCTTTGCGGTCGGACAGCTGCGAGCTGCCCGAGTGCTTCATCCAAGCGATTCGTCGTATCGGGAGGAGAGGTGAAGTGCGCGAAGAGCCGACCGCGTCGGCGCGGTCCCGCCGGCCGTGAACGTCACCTTCACCGGGGGGCGGAGCGCCGCCATACTTGGCGTCGGTGACGGTCTTGAACTCCGCCACACGGTTTTCGATCGAATGTCCGAGCGACGCTTGATCGATCGTCGAGCCGCCGATGTAGCCGTCTGCCGACATCGGGTTGCAGGGGGTCACCATCTGCTACAATGACATGAGCTTGCGCTTCAGAAACGTGACCCTCAGCTCGCGAATCAATGGTGCGCCATTCTTCTCCCATGCGGCGAAGTGCGGCGTCGTCTTGTGAGTTTCGAACGCCTCCCTGCTGTCGTAGCTCTCGACCATGTAGATGCGCGATGGTTCGTGGTCTTCGGTCGCGCATACTTCGTAGGAGCGACATCCTTCCTCGGTTGCCAGCGTCTGGCGTCGGTTCTCCAGAAGCATCTCAACGATACGCTCGTGATTTTCCGGATCGACCGCAAATTCTCCAATGACAATGAAAAGGCTGGACTTCGCCATGACTTCTGTTCCTTCCATCCAAGCGCTGGTCGGAGGATGGTGCTGCCCGCACGCGTCCTCCGGCAGAAGGAGAACAGCCTGGCGCAGTCCGGGTCAAAGGCACGCCAGCCTCGTTTGGGCAATAATGGGTAACGGTAACAGAGGATCTCGGGGCTACGTGCGGGTGTCGCAGAGGGAACGGAGGTGAAGCTCGTGATTTCTGTACATCTTCGGTCCTCGCGACCAGAAGGTCATGGGCGAGCAGTGCGCTTAGCCGGCCGGGCCTCGCCACTGACCCGACGCTGTCCTTGCCGCCGCCAATCTGTGCAATCGAGGCATTGCCAGAGTAGGATCGAGGATAGGGCACGTGGTCGAAGGCCCCGCGGAGCCCGGACGGCGCTTCTCCGAGGATCGCTGCGAGCACGTCGCGGCGGCTGTCGGTGAGGACAGCCTCGACGAGCTCCGGACCGGGGGCGTGCCGAAGGTTGGCGAGCGCGAAGGCAGCGAGATGCATGCGCGCCCTGTCATCGACGTCAGGCATCGCGCGAGGCCCCGGCGCCGCGGCTACGCAGGTCAAGAGATCGCTGTGTGCCCAGGCGAGTGGCATGAGAAGGAACCCGGCATTCCGCTCTTCATCACTTCCCCGTCGCACAACGCCATCGCAACCTTCCGCCGGAACCCAAGCGCCCTGACAGATAGGGTGGGCGTGCGTCAGAATCGGACGCATTCTGGCGGAAACCGAGGAGTACTTGTTTTGCTTTTCGATGGGCAGGAGTGCTGTCACACAAGTCACGCGCCCGACGTCTGCCGCAACTCGACGGTCGGCACGACGGCGGCGGTTAAAGCTGAGGACGCGGCTTTCTGGATGCTGGTTCTGGTTGAGAGCGAGGTTTCCGAACGCCGCGCTGACGCTGTGCCACCTACCGGGTAACCGCTGCGCATCAGATTGTCCGCGGCGGATCGACCCTGGAATGGGCTGAGCGAGGCACCGCACTCTGCCGCAGAGCCGATCGCAGGGCAGAATGTGAAGAAGGCTACGCCTCGGCTGGGGAACACTGGCGGAGGAACGACTAAAACCGAACACCGGCCGCATACGAGCCTACGCGACCCACCCCCGAACGAGCTTGCGGCCCGGTCCGGATCGGACCACAAGGAGAACAGAATCCAGAATGAACGAGGGCTGATCGGGAACCCCTTGACGCTCAGGTGAGGTAGTCGTCCTGGAACGTCACA
>JAUPKO010000603.1 GCA_030837395.1 Actinomycetota bacterium
CCTTGGTGCGTTCGACGAGCAGGCGTGATTCCTCGTCCACATCGCCGGCCAGAAAGGTCGCGTTGGTGTCACCGTGCACCCCGCCGATGAACGCCGTGATGTCGATGTTGACGATGTCGCCGTCGGCGATCACGGTCGAGTCCGGGATGCCGTGACAGATCACCTCGTTCAGCGAGGTGCACATGGACTTGGGGTAGTTGCGGTAGCCGAGTGTGGAGGGGTAGGCGCCGTGGTCGAGCAAGAACTCGTGGCCGATGCGGTCGAGTTCGTCGGTGGTGACCCCGGGCGCCACCGCGCGGCCGGCCTCGGCCAGGGCATCGGCGGCGATGCGCCCGGCGATGCGCATCTTCTCGATCGTGTCGGGTGTCTTGACCTCAGGCTCGCCGGAGCGGGTGGGCGCCGGCCGGTCGACGTAGTGGGGACGTTCGATGGTGGCGGGCACCGGGCGACGGGGGGACAGTGTTCCGGGGGAGAGCGGCATGGAGGTCAGTGTATTGCCGGGCTCGGCGCTAGGGTGGACAGCGGCGATTCTGCGCATCGTGATGAGAGGACCCCCCATGACAGACGAACGTAATCTGGAAGACGAACTCCTGCGGCCGCAACCGCAGTGGTACTACAAGCTGATCACCGGCGAGGTCACCCAGGATCCGGGACCGGACCGGATGGGCCCATACTCCAGTCGGAAAGACGCCCATGACGCGCTCGCCTTGGCACGCAAGCGCAATGACGAGTGGGACGAGCAGGACGACGAGTGGAACGGTAAGAAGTAGTGGCGGCCGACGGTGTGGTCGGGCCGCCGCGCGACCCGTGGGAGTTGCCGGACGTGTCGGGGTTGACCGTCGGCGTCGTGGGTGGCACCGGTGAACAGGGCAGGGGGCTGGCGACGCGGTGGGCGACTGCCGGGTTGCGGGTGATCATCGGCTCGCGTATCGAGGCTCGCGCCACGGCGGCGGCGGTCGAGGTGGGGCAGGCGATCGGCGCGCCGGGCGCCGTCCTGGGCATGGTCAATGCCGACTGTGCCGAGGCCGCCGATGTGGTGTTGGTGGCGGTGCCGTGGGCCAGTCACGCCGACACCGTCGCCGCATTGGCCGGTCCGTTGGCCGGCAAGGTTGTCATCGACTGCGTCAACCCGCTGGGGTTCGACAAGCAGGGCGCCTACCCGCTGCCGGTGCCGGAGGGTTCGGCGGCGGGGCAGGCGGCCGAATTGCTGCCCGAGTCCCGCGTCGTGGCGGCGTTCCACCATGTCTCGGCCAAGTTATTGGCTGACCTGTCGATGACCGAGGTCCCATCAGATGTCCTCGTGCTCGGCGATGACCGCGAGGCAACGGACACTGTGCAGGCCCTGGCGGCATTGATCCCGGGAATGCGCGGAGTCTACGCGGGCCGGTTGCGCAACGCTGGCCAGGTCGAGGCGCTCACGGCCAACCTGATTTCAATCAACCGTCGCTACAAGGCGCACTCATCGGTGGCGGTCACCGGGGTCTAGCAGTCGATCGTTCATGATCATCGCGCGTTCACGACCTCGTAGGTGTCGCGAACGCGCGATGATCATGTGCACGTCAGTGGAAGGTTGGCTCGGCAGCGTCGGTGGTGATGCGCGTTCCCTTCGTCCCGGCCATGATCGCCGGCAGGTCCTCCAGGGCCCCGATGACGGCGACGCGGCCTGGGTTGCGTCGGGCGAAGTCGGCCGCGGCCTCCACTTTGGGGCCCATCGAGCCGGCGGGGAAGTCATAGGCCTCGATGGCATCCGGGGAGATTTCGAAGATCGCCTTCTGATCCGCAGTGCCCCAGTCGAGGTAGACCGCGTCGGCATCGGTGGCGATCACTAGCAAGTCCGCCTCGAGGTCCTGCGCGAGCACGGCGGAGGAGCGGTCCTTGTCGATCACGGCCTCGACCCCGACGAGGTGCTTGGGGTTGAAGTCCCAGGGGCCCTCGAGTTCGGTATCTCCGGGCAGGTACATCGTCGGGATGCCGCCGCCGCCGGTGCACACCACGACTGCGCCCATCTCGAGTAGGTTCTGAATCGGGCGAATCTCGAAGATCCGCTCTGGCAGCGGCGAGGGCACCACGCGGCGCCACTTGTCGCCGTCCTGCTTGACTGTCCAGCCCTTCTCCGCGGCCAGGCGCTTGGCGTCCGCCTCGGAATACACCGGCCCGACGAACTTGGTCGGATCGGCCATGGCTGGGTCGTTTGCGTCCACCAGGGTCATGGTGAGGATCGTCGCGATGGACTTCTCGTACGGCAGGAAGTTGCCGAGCTCCTGCTCGATGAAGTAGCCGATCATTCCCTCGGTCTGGGCGCCCAGGACGTCGAACGGGTAGGTCGAGGCCTCGTCGTAACTCGACGCCTGCAGCGATAGCAGACCGACCTGCGGGCCATTGCCGTGCGAGATCACCAACTCGTGCTCCATCGCCACGGGGCTCAGGGCTCGACAGGCCGTCCGGACGTTCTCCCGCTGGTTCTCGACGGTCATCGCCTCGCCCCGCTTCTGCAGAGCGTTGCCTCCGAGTGCCACTACAACCCGCATCGTTTCTCCTCACGTAGGTGGACCTGCCGTGATGCTTCCATGTGTTGCGGAACGATGCAGCACGAACGGCTCGCCCCGTGCGAACTCCTGGTGAAGGTATGCCTCAGCTGTACTGGTGGGCCTCGTCAGGGTAGGTGCCGGCGACAACATCCCCGGCCCAGGTGCGCACCGCGTCGCTCAACGAGGAGCGAAGGTCCGCGTACTGCTTGACGAACTTGGCCGGTGCTCCGGGGGTGAGCCCGGCGAGGTCCTGCCAAACCAGCACCTGAGCGTCGGTGGTGGCGCCGGCGCCAATGCCGACGGTGGGAATCGCCAAGGATCGCGTAACGGTGTCGGCGAGGTCGTGCGGCACGACCTCGAGTACCACCGCGAAGGCGCCGGCGGCCTGCAAGTTCTTGGCGTCACGCATCAGGATCTGCCCGGCCTCGCCGCGGCCCTGCACACGGTAACCGCCAAGAGCGTGCACCGACTGCGGAGTCAGGCCCAAGTGGCCCATCACCGGGATTCCTGCGGCGACCAACGCCTCGACCTGAGGCAGTACCCGCTCGCCGCCTTCGAGTTTGACCGCGTGGGCGCCGGCCTCCTTCATGAAGCGGGTCGCGGTGGCCAAGGCCTGCGCTGGCCCCTCCTGGTATGAGCCGAACGGAAGGTCGGCGACGACCATCGCGCGATGACTGCCGCGCACGACTGCTCGGGTGAGGGGGATGAGGTCGTCGACTGTGATGGGGATGGTTGAGTCGTAGCCGTACACGACCATGGCCGCGGAGTCGCCCACCAGCATGACCGGAATGCCGGCCTCGTCGAAGATTCCGGCGGTGATGGCGTCGTACGAGGTGATCATGGGCCACTTGTCGCCGTCGACTTTTGCGGCGGCGAGGTCCCGGACGGTGATGCGACGGCTCGATTCAGATGGCGAGCCGTAAAGGCGTGCGGACATCGTCATTCTCCAATCTCGAGGCTCCCCACGGAGTCCCCGGACGCGTTCATGATGACATCTTGCGAACCTCTGAACAACCACGGGTGCCCAGTGATTCCGACTCCAGCCCGAGGATCAGGCGAGCGCTACCTGGTTGCGGCCGCTTCGTTTGGCGTCGTACAAGGCGTTGTCCGCCCTGCCGACGAGTTCGCTGGTGGTTTCGCCGGGCCGGTGAATCGCGACTCCGAAACTGGCGGTGACGGCGCGGGCGTCCGGCAGGACAACGGTGGCGACGGCGCGACGTAGCAACTCCGCCAGAGCCTGTACTTTGGCCACGTCGGCGACTTGCACCACCACCAGGAACTCCTCCCCGCCCCACCTGCCGATCACGGTCGCGTCAGTGGCGGTTCGTGTCAGTGCCCCTGCCACCTGCTTCAGCACG
>JAUPKO010000604.1 GCA_030837395.1 Actinomycetota bacterium
CAGGCAGGTTCGCCGAGAAGTCATCGGGCAAGTGCTGGACTACTCATCGCGTATCTGGTCGATGTCCATCGATGACTTCGAGACCCGGTGGCGGGCGCGGACGGGAGAGTCCGCGTTCGAGGTATTTGGAGTCGACGCTTCCGCAGTGCGGTCCGGGGTGGAGAGCGCTTTGCGTGATGGGTCGTTCACCTTGGTGTTGGCCGTTGACGCGATCAACGACGATCTGCGCCGGATCGTGGAGTACCTCAACGCCATCACCCGCGACGACGTGTCGATCCTGGCGTTCGAGGCTACGAGGTTTGCCCACGGGAGGGTCGAGATCCTGATGCCTCGGGTCTACGGAGCCGAACTCGTCGCGATGAAGGATCGTCGTCGACGGACCAACTCCTGGACCCCGCAGGAGTTCCTCACCGCGGCCGGAAACGATGGTGACGAGGTCGCCGTGGCGGCCGGACTGTTCCTTGACGAGGTACGCGCGGCCGGTTTCACCCTGTTCAACGGCACCGCCACCCACCCGAACGTGATCATCGGACGACCCGACGATGGCTACTGGCCCGTGAGCCTCTACAGCAACCCGGTCCGCCCGAGAATCCGGCTGCACGACATCACCGACGCCCGCGGTCCGGAGCTCGCGACCGCCTGCGCGAGCCGCCTGATCGGAATCCCCGGGGCCAAGCTCGATCCGGAGAAGCCCAACATCCGGGCCAAACTCACTCTGACTTCGGAGGCGTTGACCGACCCATCGCAACGCGCTCGATTCTTCGATGCGATGAAGCTCCTGGCCCAGGGCGTGCACAAGGGCGATGCAGGTGCGTCGTGAGCATGTCAGGGGGTGTGCCCTTCCGCCTGTGAGAGTTCCCTTCCCGGCCGGCCCAAAGCCCTTGAACATCGACACCGGTCTTCGGTTCGCCCTGCCCGCGGAATGTGTCACAAACCCTGACGCCAGACGGTGCGAGTCTCCGCTGTGAACACTGGAGTACGCCCAGGAACTGGCCCTTGCACGCAGTCAACGACTCAAAAGCGAGAAACACACTGCCCATGGGGGGTCTCGGCGCCGTAAAACCCCTTGAATGCCCCTTGAACCGTGTCGTGGAAACCGGCGCCACACAAAGTAAGTCTCAGATAGGGGTGGATAAGGGCTGACGCAGCGGAAGGTGTTGGGCTGCGTCGAAGTTTCGTGTGTGATGTCACAGGACATCGTGGAAGGTTGACCCCTCCGCCCAACTGCACTACACCACCTTCCAAGGCCAGACCCGCGTCGGCTGCACCTTCGTCGTGCAGTTCACGATCACCACCCCCGATGGCGAGTCACGCCTGCACCTGGCGCCGGTCACCCGGCTGCTCGCATCCGGATTCGAACTGTGGCTCCACGCGAACCCGGCATTCCAGGGCCGCATCCACCGCGATCCCGACCTCGCAGACCAGCCCCTCATCCGCTTCACCCTCGCGCACCTCCTCATGGAGGAGCGATCCTTCGACATGCTTGCTGGAGACACCCATGGACCCCACTGAATGAACCTTTGCCGAGTTGGTCGACGCCGTCGCCGATAACACCCTCCTTGACCCGGACAGCCTCGGGATCCTCCTCACCGACTGGACGGGCATCGAGTACGACAGCCCGGCAGGTGACTACGCCCTGGACTGCTTCCTCGAGGCCGTCACCGACCGCCCGGCGACACTGGAAATGCGCCCTGGTGGGGGATGGACCGTGCGCATCTCCGGTCCCACTGTGCGCGGCGCACTCATGGGTTCCGTTCTCGGTCTGCTCCTGGCCGAGATCGGCGCCGATCAGATACCGGCAGCCATCCTGGCCGCCATGCTCCCCAGCATGATCGACATCGAACGAAGCACGCTCACCCGAAGCCAAGACGAGATCCTGCTGCGGCTACGGGCCAAGGCCGACACGGTGACCGGCATCCCCGTCCACCCGGACGTCCTCTACCACCGGCTCCCCGACGACATCCGCAGCCAACTCTCCCCACTGGATTTCCAAGACTTCACCGAATCACTCATCCGCACCGGATACGCCGACGACGCCGGCTACGGCGACATCACCCTGCGACCCGCCGGAGACCGGCCCCGCATCCGCGTCCAGTTCGGCTGAGGCCCCGGCGTCCGCGGGCGATCGGTGGAAGGGTCGCTTGGGAGCCACCTGTACCGCACGCCACGACCGGTCGGCATTCCCCACGTGCTCGTCGCGGGTGTCTTGGCCGCCGCCGTCACGACGGCAACCGGCCGTCCGTTTGACCGCCACAGTGTCCCGCATGCGCGGAGGGCACCGACCTGGCGAGGCTGCTCGCCGGCGCGACACGTCGTCCAAAACTCTCGGCCACTTGTCGCCGCTGCCCAGACGGTGCCAGCGGCGCAAACGAAGGCCAGGAGAACGTCCATGACGCAGGCGACCATGACGGCGAGACGGGTCGGTGGCCATGGCTCGCCTGGGCAGACGCTCCCGCGGGAAGTGGAACGTCGACAGCCGCGGTGACCAGTCGTGTAACCGCAGACGTCTGTCTGAAGGAGACGACCACGAAACGGGAGCCCACGCCGCTGGGAGCTTTCCGCTCCGGTTGGCGATCCGCCACCTCCGCGTCCAGACTCCGTGAGGGTCTGGGGCCGCTAGCTTCTCCGGCGCCGGCCGCTGGCCGGCTCGTAACGGTTCAGGTCGTAGAACCATTCGTCCTCGTCACACTCATCGTCGTGTGGCGGGTACGGCGCGGGGGAAGGTTGCGACTTTTGTGCTGCCGACCGCTCGTCTGCGGGAATCGGAGCTACCCGCCAAGCGCTGGCGAACTCCATCAAGTCGTCGCGGGCGAAGACGACCCAGCGTCCCCTCTTGATGTAGCCAACCTCGCCATCTCGGACGTGTCGCTGAAGTTGCCGCTTGGACATCTTCAGATACTCCGCCGCCTGCTCGTAGGTGTACAGGTCTTGCTGCTGTGTTCCGGTGTCATGATTCACCGCGTTAATAGCGGCGGCCTCGACCGTTCGCGATGTGGGCGTTTTCCGGCGACCGCGATTGTGCTCCCGCCGAGCCTCCGACCGCGCCGTCCAGCTCGGCAAAGGCGTGTGCTGCCGGGCGCGCGTCTGAGGGGCTGGGGCGAGGGCGGCGCCGCGTCCGCACCCCCCTGGCACGCCCAATGCGCTGCCCGCCACCGGCGGCCTGGGACAACGGAAGCGGCACGTCCAGCGCGTCCACGGGGCCCCCCGGGTATGCCCATGAGTCCAGATGCAGCCCCGGATGCAGGGTCGGTACAGGGAAGCCGCGGCCTGCCGACGTTGGACGTTCGGTCACCGCATTTCACGGTGTGCTGCGGTGGGCATCCACGGTGCGCGTGACGTCCACGGCAATGTCGTCCACTGTGGGTCCAGGATCGTCAGGGTGGCGGCGGTGCCGACATGTGGGCAGTCCCAGTCGGCGCCCGGGCCACAGCCGTGGTGTGCACTACGTCTGCGGTCGGTGGCTGGGCAGGCGGACAGCCGGGGTTGGCGGTGATCCCCAGGGGGTACTCCGGGCCCCTGGAGCGCCAGGTCGCCCAGCGGCGCGTCCAGGGGCAGACATTACCCGCAGGCTCCCGACTAGGTGTCCCGCCGCCGGAGATGCCCGTAGAACTCCTGCACGATGCGTGTGTCTTGCCGGCCCTCGATTCGGCCTGCAAAACCACCACCCGGGGAACATCCTCACCATCCTGTAGCGCGTCCACCCGGGCCAGCAGACCCTCGACGAAAATCTTGCGCTGTCCACCTACGAAAGGCGCCATTATGACCACTCCTGACTCATCGACGATGTGGTTACCGCCTACATCGGCGCCCTGCCGGCTCCGCCGCGCGGCCAGGGCCAACGGCTGCGGCTTCCCAAGCGCGGCCAGATGGAACACAGGCAGCCGCGGCGCGGACGACGAGACACTAGAGAGTCTCGGGACTCGCCGGGGCGGTTCATCCATCCAGCGGTCAGTCCTGAGGGTGAGGCTCAGTTGGTGGGTCCTGTCTTCCAAGGTCGAGGAGTGTGGTCCCGCCGAGGATGGCGGCGAGGAGCTGGCCATGCAGGTGCGTGTGCGCCGCGATGAC
>JAUPKO010000605.1 GCA_030837395.1 Actinomycetota bacterium
CCGGCCACCCGATCCGCCGCGAAATTGTCCTTCCCACCCAGCCAGTAGTCATACATCCGCGCCGGATGCGGCCTGCTGGTATCGATCTCCGGCGGCACCCACACACGATCACCATCACGAACCACCACCCGCCCTCCTCGACTCGCCGCATCGAGTCCGCGCCCGACTCTGTCACTCACCGCGCACACCCCCATGCTTGATGGCCATCCACCGGCAATCCGAGCAACGCCCCGCATCCCGATCGGGAGCCGTCCGCCTCGGAATCGAAGGAGAGCGTTCACGGAGATGGCGAAGGCTTATTCCAGCGGCCTGGTGCCTTGGTACACCACAGGCATCAGAGAAGACCGGAAAGTAGGCCGTGAACGGAATGGATGACGGAGTCATGAAATCCCTTGAGCGGTCGAACCGTTGCTGGTTTCCGCCCACGTTTCCCCAACTGGAACCGTAGATCGACTACCGTCTGTTATCCATCAGGGCTATCTACTCGTGACGTACCCTGTTGGCACCTGTTCACCAACCGGGAGGTGCCCGGATGTCCGGCAGAGGCTTCGAACCGATCCGTATCCCTTCGGAGATCTGGGATGCGCATGAGGCCGAACTACGTGCTCGGGACATCGGAGCGGTGTTCCGCCTGGTCAAGAAGTACGCGGGGGCCAGCCAGAACAGGATCGCCGCAGCCACAGGCATCCCGCAGAGCCGCGTGAATGCGCTCATGAACAACCGAAGTGGTCTCGTCAGCAACATTTCAGTCCTGGAACGTATCTCGGACGGCCTTGCCTTCCCCGACTCCGCACGGATGAGCCTCGGCCTCGCTCCTCGGGCCCCCCATCGCGCGGTGGCCAGGGCAGACGTCCTCTCTCTAAACTACGAGCACAACCACGCCGCCACCGAACGAGCCGAAGTCAGAGCACTGCTCGCCCACGCAGCGGAGGTAACCATGGGGGTCTCGGAGCCAGGATCCGAACAGCGATGGGCGGACAGCGCTGACGTCGAGACACCCTTGCCTTCCCGCGTGAGCCGCATGGACGCAGAGCAGATCGAGGACATCACGGCCGCTCTCCGAGCGACGGACTACTTCCACGGCGGCGGAGCCTGCCGGGAAGCCGCCTCCGCACAGACACGCTGGGTCACCCGACTCCTCGCTGTCCCCGCGCCGGAAGACATCACCCAGCGCCTCCACCTGACCCTGGCTGATCTACACAACCTCGCAGGTTGGACCTCATTCGACGTCGGACTCCACTCCCCAGCCCGCACCCACTACGCACGAGCCCTCGTCCACGCGAGAACCGTCGGACAGACATCCCTGATCGCCAACATCCTCTACCGCACCGGACGCCTCCACCTCGAACAAGCGATGCCCATGGAAGCCCTCCGCTTCTTCCAGCTCGGGCAGATCGCAGCCCAAGACGCCGGATGCACCATGACCGTGGCAATCCTGTGCGCCAACGAAGCCTGGGCCTACGCCTGCCTGGGCGACGACCGCCAAGCCCTCGCCTCACTGCACCGCGCCCACGACGAACTCTCACGCACCGACCCCGCCTCCGCCGCACCCTGGGCACGATTCTTCGGCGAACCCGACCTCGCAGGCCTGACAGGGCTCATCCACCTGGAACTGGCCAACACCAACCAAACCCACATACTCCACGCCCGCGCCGCCCTCGAAAGAGCGCTCACTCTGCGCGGCGACGACCACATGGTTCGCACCCGAACGTTCGAACAGATCGCTCTCGCGACAGCTTTCCTCAAAGACGGAGACATCGACAACGGAGTACCACTCGGCTGGGACGCCGCAACAAGCGCAAGCCACCTCCAGTCAACCAGAGCACTCGACCGACTCCGGCCGCTGCGCACCGCGGCACTGGCCGCACCCAACTCCGACGCGGCCGACCTCGCTGATCACTTGGAAGCATGCTGCCAATGACGGGACGACCAGCAACACCCCCGCCAGGGCGGAACAGCATCGACGGTCCCCTGACGACCGAACACATCCGAGCCGTGACTGAACAGATCACGAGTAGTGTCGGCTTGGACTCCACCGGGGCTTATCTCATCAAGTTCACCATCAACGCCGTCGTCGCCTTACCCGCAGCTGGTGCCGTCCTACGCATCGCCGGATCAGCCCCCACCCGTGCTCGTATCCCGAGCGTGATCATGGTAGCTCAATGGTTCGCCGAGCACGACATTCCCGCCATCCGCCTATGGTCGGACATCCACCAGCCCCTCGAAGCTGGCCACCATCAGGCCACACTCTGGAAAATGGCCCCTCCGGGCGGACCCGCACCTACACCGACAGATCTCGCCAGGATCCTCAAGACCATCCACTCCTTCAGCGACTCACCCAACATCCCGACATGGGCACCCCTCGAAACCATGCGACGACGAATCGCCGACGCAACACACATCGACCAATCAACGGTTGACCTGCTGAAGAGGCAACTCGACTCGGTTGAACGCGACATGCCCTTGCTGGACAAGGAACGGCTTCTGCCACCTGGCGTCATCCACGGCGACGCCCACATGGGAAACCTCATCCCCGCCCCGGACGGCCCCATCATCTGCGACTTCGACTCCACCAACATTGGCCCCCGCGAATGGGACCTGACCCCCGCTGCACTCGGAGCCATACGCTTCGGCTATGGGCCGACAGTGCACAACGAGCTTTCCACCGCCTACGGTGTCGACGTCACGACATGGAGCGGATTCCCCGTTCTGCGCCGCCTGCGTGAACTCCAGCTGGTTACCAGCGTCATCCCCCTTCTTGAGGCAAACCCCAACCTCCGGCCACAATGGGAACTCAGAATCAGCACACTCCTCGACATCGACCCCGAACAACCCTGGACACCTTTCGCCAAGGCATCCAACCCCTCGCCTTTCTAGAGGGGAATGTCCCAGCATCAGCCTTGTCCCGGTCTATCCGATCAGGCGGAATATTCTTCACAATTCGATCAGCACAATGCCCAAGTCGGTGGCGCAGGCGATGACCTGTCCGGTCATGGCCAGGGCATTGATCGGGCTTGAGAGCTCGATGACCAGATCACAGTCCGCCTCTCGGCTCCCAGGCCAGGAGGCAATGATCAGGCGGTGGCCTCCGGCCGAGACGATGATGGGGCGTCCATCGAGGTCCGTCACCGTCACCGCCCTCACCCAACTGGTGTGGCCGGTGAAGGGGGTCCCGATGGGCGCTCCGGTGGCCAGGTCCCATACCCGCACTGACCTATCGTTGCTGCCGGAGACGACGGCGGGGTGTCCGTCGAGGTCTGTCACCGTCACTGCCGTCACCGCGCCGGTGTGGCCGGTGAAGGGGGTCC
>JAUPKO010000606.1 GCA_030837395.1 Actinomycetota bacterium
GAACGCCCTGGACCCCGGTGTGCCGTCGGTGCAGCGCGTCTTGCGTCCCGTGTCGCCCACGGGGTCAGCCTCAGCGGACCCACGTGAGGGGGAGTCGCGATGACCTTGCACCTGTTGAACTCCCTACCCGGCCCGGTGGCCCTCGTCCTGGGTTCCGGGGGACTCAACGCAGCAGCTCAGGCCGGGATGCTCGGCCCGCTGGCGGGGTGGCAGCCGGACATCATCGTCGGTGCCTCCGGCGGCGCGTTGACGGCCAGTTGTCTGGCGACGGCCGGTGACGTGGCGGCAGGCGCGGTGCTGTCGGCGGAGGCGTGGCGGCAAGTGGCGGACAGCAAACTCGTGCAGATCGGCTGGACGACGATGGCGGGTGCGGTGACGGGACGGGAGAACGGACGGCGAACCAAGGCCTGGCGAGCCCTGTTCGAAAGTCTGTTCGATGCTGCGGAGTTGGCCGACAATGGCACACAGGCATTGGTCGCCACAAATCTGAGCACCGGGCAGCCGCACCTGTTCACGCACGGACCCATCGTCCCGGCGCTCATGGCGGCTGCGGCCTTCCCGGCGGTGGCAAGTGCCGTGGAACTCGACGATGAGGTGCTCGTGGACGGCAGCTTCACAGCCTCGTTACCGGTCCTACAGGCCGTCGGTCTCGGCGCCCGATCCGTGGTGGCACTGGACACCGGCCGGGCACAGATCGCCGGCGAATCGACCGCACCGAAACGCTGGTACGACGTCGTGATGGCCTCGGTGCGCCATCAGGTGGCGGCCAACGCGGCGCACGACGTCGCAACGGCCGCGGCGCACCTGCCCATCGTCATACTGTCGACGGCCGATCCATTCCGGGTGATGTGGCACGACATCCCGGACCGTATCGCTGCCGGCGAGACGGCCGGACGGGACCAGTTGGCCGCACTGAAGTCACGCTGGACATCCATCCACGAACCGGGCGTCTACACAGCTGCGGACGAGGTGCGTTTGGACCGACGCCTCACGGGGGTCGTGCGCTGACTCCGCCTCGATGCGGCTGACCGATAATGCACATTATGACACTTTGGCTACTTCCTCCTGAATCCGCTGCGCAAGGCCCGCGGGATCCTCAACCGTCACCACCACGCGGGCGTACGTGTGCCCGGGCAGCAAATCGAGCACGAGCGCCGGCCGATCGCGAGAATCACCCAGAAGTGGCTGACCATGCGCGACTCCTACGCGGTGGAATTCGTCGACACCTTGGAGCCCAGCCTCGTGATGGCCGTCATTTGGGCCATCGACCGCTGGGTCGAGCGCGACTGACCAGTCACGCAGCAGTACCCCCCGCCATACTGGGGGCATGCCGGGTCCCACTCGTCGTCGGGCCGGACTGAGCCTGCTGGTCGTGGCGTCCGCCGGCTTCTTCCTCTCGGTCGACCTCACCATTGTCAACGTTGCCCTGCCCGACATCCAGGACGATCTCGGCGCAACCGGCGGTGGCCTCGCCATGGTCATCGACGCCTACAACGTGACTCTGGCCAGCCTGCTGCTGCTCGGGGCAGGCCTGGGGGCGCGCTTCGGCCAGCGGACAGTCTTCCTGGCCGGCATCGCGGTGTTCACCCTGGCGACCCTGTTGGCCGGCCTGGCGCAATCCACCGGTCAACTCGTGCTCTGGCGTGCCGTGATGGGCGTCGGTGCCGCCTTGCTGCTGGCACCGGCCTTGGCGCTCACGGCGCAGATCTTTGAGCCGGAACGCCGCCCCCGTGCGCTGGCGACCTGGGCCTCCGCCAGCGCCATCGGCCTAGCCGCGGGGCCGATGATCGGCGGCATGGTGGTGTCGGCGGCGGGCTGGCGGTGGAGTTTCCTGCTTAACGTCCCCTTCACCGCGGCCATCCTCGTCGTGGGGTTGGTGGTGCTCCCCCGTCACGGGCCGCGCACGCACGAGCCGATTGACACAGGTGGGGCCGTGCTGTCGGTGGTCGGCCTGTTCGTGCTGGTCAGCGCCGTGATCGAGGCACCGCACCGGGGCTGGACGGACCCGCTCATCGTGGCCGGACTCGTCGGTGGCGCGGCAATCCTGGCGGGATACGTCTGCTGGGAGTTGCGGCGAGACCATCCGATGATCGACCTGCGAGTGTTCCGTCGGCCGGGTATCCGGGGTGCCAGTGTGGCGCTGTTCCTGTCGTACATCGGGTTCTCGGGCGGCCTGTTCCTGTGCACGTGGCAACTGGAGCAGGTGATGGAGCTGCCGGCGTGGACGGTCGGATGGCTCGTGGCGCCTTTCGCCGTCGTGCTCTGGCTCGCCACGCGCGTCGCCGCCCGGCTGGTGACGCGGATCGGGCTGGGGCGCACGGTGGTGTCCGGCGTGGCGCCCATCGTCGCCGGCTACGTGCTCTTGGCTGGCGTGGCACCGCTGGATCAGCCGCTACTCGTGACGTTCGGTCTGTGTCTGCTGGCCGCAGGGGTCGGCCTGGTGACGCCGATGTCGGCGGTGATCTCCGTCAACGACCTGCCCGATTCGATGGTGTCGACCGCATCCGGCCTGTCGATGGTGTCGCGCTTCCTGGGTGCGGCGATCGGTGTGGCCATCTTGGCCTCCGTGGTGGCGGGTGTCGGCGGCGCCGCAGCCGGTGAGGCGGGGGTCCGGGCGGCCTACGCAGCCGGCGCGCTGGCGTGTGGGGCGCTGGGTGTCTGGGTGCTACGACTGCTGTGGCACTGGCAACCGCAACCGGCGCCGGACGCTGCCCGGCTCGGGTAGGGGCACCTCTACGCCATCGGAGGCCCGCAGGCAGGTGCTGGCCACCCGGACGAACGATGCGTCATCGGCGAGGAGCGACTCGACGTCGCCGAACCTCGTGGCGAGCAACGAGTGCAGCAGGATGGCCTTCTCCCGGTCCGACCCCGTCCGCAGTCGCCACGTCTCCGCGGCCAGGGCGACGCGGTTGCGGTCCTGCAGCACGGGCCTGTCCCCCGTGACCCGCGCGAGGAGGTCGAGAGCATCCGTGACCGTCGTCACCCGCGCCGCGAGGTCGCGGACGATGGGTGATCGGCGACTGGCCACCAGGTAGGCGTTGGGATCGTCGACCTCGAGCGACCGATAGGCCAGCAGGACCTCCTGCGCCGACCCGTGCTGCGGGCCCGGCATTGAGGCCGCAGCGACGATGGTGGCGCGAACCTCCGCGGCTCCCGACAAGTGCAGGCACTCATGCAGCAGGGCGTCACAGGGGGACGTGGCGACCTCCTCGACCCGGGCGTCCAGGGCATCGGCCAAGGGCGTCAGGCGGGCCCCGAAGAAGCCGTCCATCGCCGTTGCGATCCGTAGGAGGTCGGCGGAGGGCACGGCGCTGGTACCCGCGACGAGGTCGAAGGTGCCGCGCCGGGTGGTGATCCGGTCGAGTCCGCCCATGACGTGCGCCCAGGCGCTGTTGGCATCACCGCCGAAGTCGGTGTCGACCATACGTCGAAAATCCTCGCCCAGGTACAGGCGGTTTTTGCCGTAGAACCACCATGCGTCCGTCGCCGAGAAGCCGAACGCGGTGTAGTGCACGGGTGAGGACAGCAGGGTGAAGCCGGCGATCGGAAACGTCGCGCGGGTCATGAGCAGGGCGGCGAACAGTGCGACTTCGTCCAGGCAGGAGGTGATGCCCTGCGGCCGCCCGCCGACCCGGCCCAGGGATTTGCGCTCGGCGTGGAGCATGTCGAGGTTGGTGTAGCCGTACGCGGGGAATTGCCCTGCACGCATGAGGTCCAGGCCGGCGACGTCGGCGTCGAGCAAGCCGTTGGCGATGCGGTACTCGAGGTTCTCGACGATCTTGGCCGCTGCGTCCTCGACGTAGCCGCCACCGACCCGTTCGGCCT
This sequence comes from Actinomycetota bacterium, assembly GCA_030837395.1. Classification (GTDB taxonomy): domain Bacteria; phylum Actinomycetota; class Actinomycetes; order S36-B12; family UBA10799; genus JACJWR01. Next base: position 3,826 of record JAUPKO010000606.1, read on the forward strand.
CCTCCGACAGGTGGAGCGTCCCGAACACCGCAGCGGTCTGCACCGGGGTGACGTGCAGGAAGTAGCGGTCCACCACCCGCCGAGCCGCGGACACCTGCGAAACCATGTCGTCGCCGGCTGCGGGGACGCGGGCGCTGAGGTCCCAGAGCCGATCCGACATCAGGTTGGCCAGCACGAGGGTACCGATGATGGTCGGGTCGGCGTACGCGTCGAACAGGTTCGGTGCGACGGCGACATCTGGCTTCACGACGGGCCTGCCGGAGCGCCGATAAACGCCATGGGTGGACTCGCGGGCGCTACTTCTTGAGCCGCTTGAGGGTCCACACGATGGTCATCGCGCCGGTCATGGTGCCGGACTCGTCGCGAATCGCCACGTCGACGTTGAACTCCGGCCGGGTGCCGGACTCCATCACGGCGAGCACCTCGTCGACGGTCGTGTCCATCACAGCCTCGGCGGTCAGCGGGCCCATGGCCAACTTGAGGTAGCGGATCGTGGCGGACACGGCCAGCGGCACGACGGTGTCGAACTTGTCACCGAACTCGGCCAGCACGATGGCGCCGGAGGCGGTCTCGGCGAGGGTGAACATCGCGCCAGCGTGGATGCCGCCGATGTGGTTGTGGTACTCAGGCTGATCCGGCATCCGCAGCAGGGCGTGGTCGGCATCGAGTTCGAGGTACTCGATGTTCAAGGTGCCCACCATCGGTACTTGGACGGGCATGTTGGTCTTGACGGTTTCGTAGTCGATTCCCATAGGGGCCAGGCTAGTGGCACTGATGTGCGCTAGCGTCGCCGCGTGGCGGGCTACGCGGTGTTCGACATCGACGGGGTGCTGGCCGACGTCCGTCATCGCCTCCATCACCTGCATCGCCGGCCCAAGCGGTGGGACGCCTTCTTCGGTAACGCCCCCGCCGATCCTGTCCTGCACGACGGTCTGGCCATGGTGCTGACCGCCGCCGACGACGGCCTGACAGTGGTGTACTCGACCGGTCGGCCCGAACGATGCCGCAGCGACACCGTCGACTGGCTGGCCCGGCAGGGATTCCCAGCGGCGCCGCTGCACATGCGGCGCGAGCGTGACCACCGCCCCGCCCGGGTGACCAAACTGGCCGTCGCCCGCTCTCTACGATCCGACGGGGGCGTCGAGTACCTCGTGGACGACGACCCGGCGGTGGTGACGACCCTGCGCGAGGACGGTTTCGTGGTGATTCATGCGACCTGGATGGGCACTGCGGACTCCACCACCGACCACCCCGACGAAGAGCAGCAGTTGCTGTTCGGCCTGCAGGAGCACGGCGACACCTGACCTCCACGCAGGCGCAAGCACCATTGATTCACCACATCGTCCACAGATGCATCTAGATACATTGATGCGCTGACGCTACGGTGATTTCATGGCCAAGGTGCGCACAACCGTCACCATTGACGAGGGGGTCATGAAGATGGTCAGGATTCAAGCCGCCAGGAGCGGCAAAGGTGACAGTGAGGTGATCGAGGCTGCCCTGCGCGAACACCTTGGCCTTGACGTCCTCGATCGTCTGTGGTCGCGGGAGGGTCTCCCCGAGGATGAGGCGCAAGCGCTCGCGCTGGAGGCACAGGCCTTCGCCCGCGGCGAACCCTCGTAGCCGTGCGCGCCGTTCTCGACACGAACGTTGTGATCTCTGCCCTGCTGAATCCGACCGGTGCTCCGGCCCGGGTGGTACGGGCCTGGACTGCTGGGGTGTTCGAGTATGTCGCCTCGGAGCTACTGCTCGCGGAAGTTGAGCGGGCATTCGCCTACTCGAAGATCCGTACCCGTATCCCGCCCGACGATGCCAGCCGATTCGTCGACTTGATGAGGGCCAACTGCGAGATTATGGCGGACCGGCCTCTGGAAGTTGCCTTTGCTTGCCCCGACCCTCGGGACGAATTCCTCATCTCGCTCGCCCACCACGCCCGGGCGTTCATCGTGACCGGTGACGGTGATCTGCTGAGCCTCACACCCGGACTGCCGGTGGTCTCCCCCACGGCCTTCTTAGAGATCATCGGGGAGTGACTGCGCAGGTGGCGTCCGCTACTCCGCTGCGAGGTACTTGACGGCGATGGCTTCGGCGGCGTCCTGCCGGGTCTCCCGCTCGACGAAGATGGTCCAGTCTGCAGCCTGTTGGTAGAACGGCTCCCGGCGACGCATCACGCCCTCGGCGCTGGTGTGCGGGTCGATGACAGGCCGATTCGGGTCGGCCTCGGTCTTGGCGGCCAGCCGTGCGATGTCACCTTCGAGGTAGATGATCGGCCCACCGTCGCGCAGCGCCTGCACCTTGCGGGCACTGTAGACCTCGTCACCACCGGCATCCAGATCCACCAACGCACCCCCGCCGCAGTCCACGATCAACTCGTCCATGACCGCCAACTTGGTGATGATGTCGAACTCCAGATCCCGGAACTCGCGCCACCCCCGCGACGCGACGAACTGCGGCACCGTCAAACCCGACTCGTATTCAATTAACACATCGGTGCTCATCACAGGCCGCTTGGTGAGCACCGACAACCGCCGGGCGACATTCGACTTGCCCACCCCGCGCATGCCGATCAGGTTGATGTTCACGCGCGCTCCGCAGGTGTGGTCATGGCCCCATCATGCCCGACTCGGCGGAGCAGCCCAGGAGAATCACCATCTCAGTGGCCCGCCTCGGCCCAACTGCGGCCGGTGCCGACGGACACGTCGAGAGGCACCGCGAGGTCGTAGGCGCCTGCCATCTGCTCGCGCACCAAGACGGCGACCTGCTCGACCTCCCCCGGCGCCACCTCCAACACGAGCTCGTCATGCACCTGCAGCAGCAGCCGCGACCGCAACGAAGCAGCCCGCAGAGCCTCCTCCACCCGCAGCATCGCCACCTTCACCAGGTCCGCCGCGGATCCCTGGATCGGCGCGTTCAGGGCCATCCGCTCAGCCATGGCCCGACGCTGACGATCGTCGCTGTTCAAGTCCGGCAGGTACCGCCGCCGTCCCATGAGGGTCTCGGTCCAGCCCGTGGCCCGGGCCTGTTCGACCACCGTCTGCAAGTAGTCGCGCACCCCGCCGAACCGCAGGAAGTACTCGTCCATCAACTTCTGCGCCTCGGCCCTGGTGATGCCCAACTGCTGCGACAGTCCGAACGAACTCAGGCCATAGGCCAGGCCGTACGACATCGCCTTGACCCGACGACGCATCTCCGGATCGACCTGCGACGCCGGCACCCCGAACACCCGCGACCCGACCGTCGTGTGCAAGTCCTCGCCGGATCGGAACGCCTCGATCAGCCCCTCGTCGGCCGACAGGTGCGCCATGATCCGCATCTCGATCTGCGAGTAGTCCGCCGTCAGCAGCGTGTCGAAGCCGGCGCCAACCACGAAACCGGACCGGATCTGCCGACCCTCCTCGGTGCGGATCGGGATGTTCTGCAGGTTGGGATCCGTACTGGACAACCGCCCGGTGGCCGCCACCAACTGATTGAACGTCGTGTGGATACGTGAATTCGCGTCGATCAACGGCAACAGCCCGGCCACCGTCTGGCGCAGTTTGGACACGTCCCGGAAGCGCAGGATCGTCTCCAGCAGCGGGTCCGCGGTGGTGGCATAGAGCGAGGTGAGGGCCTCGGCATCGGTGGTGTAGCCGGTCTTGATCTTCTTGGTCTTGGGCAGGTTGCGCTCGCCGAACAGCAACTCCTGCAGTTGTTTGGGCGAGCCGAGGTTGAACTGCCGCCCGGCGATATCCCACGCGGCCTGCTCGGCCTCCCGCACCGAAGTGGCGTATTGTGCCTCCAATTCAGTCAGGTACGGCCGATCCACCGCGATGCCGTCGCGTTCCATCTGGGCGAGCAGCATCAGGGTGGGAAGTTCGACCTCGTCCAGCAGCGCCGTCGCGTCACGCTCGGCCAACTGCGTGCGCAAGGCCGCCCCCACCGCCAACAGCGCCGACGCCTCGCGGGCCTTGGGTTCCTTGCGATCGGCCTCGTCGAAGTCGCCCAGGCTCAGCTGCCCGCCGGACTCCCCCGGCGGCGACAGGTCGATGCGGGCGAACCGGGCCGCCAGGTCGCGCAGATCGAACGACCGTTGCCCGGGCAGCAGCAGGTAGGCCGCCAGCGCCGTGTCGATCGCCAACCCGGCCAACGTCCACCCCTGCGCCATGATCGCCAGCAGTTGACCCTTGGCATCGTGCATCACTTTGGGCGCCGCCGGATCGGCCAACCACGTGCTCACGGCATCGTCCACCTGACCCTGGTCGATCCACAGCGCATCTGCCCCGTCCGCCGCGAGCACCAGGGCCTCAACCTCGCCGGTCCCCCGGCCCCACCTGCCCACCACCAGCAGGCCGACCTCAGCCGTACGTCCGTCGGCGGTGCGCCGCTCGGCGAGCCACTGCGCGGGCGGCAGGTCCGACAGCGCGACGGCCTCCTCGGCGGTGTCCGGCGTCTCAGCGTTGTCGCCGAAGATTGCGAACAGCCGATCACGCAGCACCTGGAACTCCAGGTCGTCGAATACCTCGTGCACCGCCTCGCGGCCGAACCCGTGCCAGTCCAGGTCGGCCACCGACACGTCAAGCGGCACGTCGTGCACCAGTTGCGTGAGCCGACGGTTGAGCAGCACCTGGTCGAGGTGGTCGCGCAGCGCCTGCCCGGCCTTGCCGGGTACGTCTGCGGCATGGGCGATCAACCCGTCGAGGCCGTCGAACTGCACGATCCATTTGGCGGCGGTCTTCTCGCCCACCCCCGGGATGTTGGGCAGGTTGTCCGATTTGTCGCCCCGCAACGCCGCGAAATCGGCGTACTGCTGCGGCGGCAGGCCGAATCGTTCAGTGACCGCGGCCGGGTCCATCCGGGCCAGGTCCGACACGCCGCGCTTGGGGTACAGCACCGTCACCGCATCGTCCACCAGTTGGAAGGCATCGCGGTCGCCCGTGACGATCGCCACCTCGAACCCCTCGGACGTGGCTTGGGTGGCCAACGTCGCGATGATGTCGTCGGCCTCGAAGCCCTCGACGCTCAAGGCCGGGATTCCCATCGCGGCCAGCACCGTGCGTACCCAGTCGACCTGCCCGGCGAACTCGGACGGCGAGGCCGCCCGATTGGCCTTGTAGTCCGGGAACTCCTCGGTGCGGAAGGTCCGCCGCGACACGTCGAACGCCACCGCCACATGGCTGGGCCGCTCGTCGCGCAGCACATTGATCAGCATGGAGGTGAAGCCGTAGACGGCGTTGGTCGGCTGCCCGCTGGTGGTCGAGAAGTTGTCGACCGGCAGCGCATAGAAGGCCCGGTAGGCCAGTGAGTGGCCGTCGAGCAACATCAGACGGCGCGGTTGTTCGGTTGCCACCTGCCTGATCCTAGGCTGGGGCCATGGCTGATGAGTCGCAGGACGTTCCGAGCTGGCCCGCACAGTTGCCCGATCCGGCCACCGCCGCCGCCGGCATCAACTCCGAGGGCTACCAGGGTGCCCTCGGCGTCCGCATGGGCATTGAATATCTGCACGTCGCCCCGGATTTGGTCAGCGCCCGCATGCCGGTGGCCGGCAACACCCAGCCCTACGGCCTGCTGCACGGCGGCGCGTCGGGTGTGCTGGCCGAGAGCGTCGGCTCGGTTGCCGCCTCGCTGAACGCCGGTCCGGGCCGCATCGCCTTGGGCATCGAACTGAATCTGAGCCATCACCGCAGCGCCCGGGAGGGTATCGTGACCGCCGTCGCGACCCCGCTGTCGGTGGGCCGCACACTGGCCACCTACCAGGTGGCCATCACCGACGATGCCGGCCGATCCATCTGCACCGGCCGGCTCACCTGCCTGCTGCGCGAGGTGTGACCGTGAGCGAGTTGACTGCGCCTGCGGGTGGGACCAAGGCCATCGCAGTGCTGACCTCTGGCGGTGACGCCCAAGGCATGAATGCTGTCGTGCGGGCCGTGGTGCGCACCGCCATCAACGCCGGTGCCGAGGTCTACGTGGTCTATGAGGGTCTGCAGGGCCTGGTTGATGGCGGCGAGCGAATCGTCAAATGCGACTGGAGTTCCGTCGGCGGCATCCTGCACAAGGGCGGCACGGTCATCGGCACGGCCAGGTCGATGGACTTCCGGGAACGCTGGGGGCGTCTGAAGGCCGCTGCGAGCCTGATCGAACGCGGAATCGACAGGCTGGTCGTCGTGGGCGGTGACGGCTCGCTGACCGGCACCGATGTGTTCCGCAGCGAATGGTCCGAGTTGTTGGCCGAGTTGGCTGCCAACGGCGACATCACCGTCGAACAGGAGCAGCGGCACGCCCACCTGATCATCGCCGGGGTTGTCGGCTCGATCGACAACGACATGGTGGGCACCGACATGACGGTGGGCGCGGACTCCGCGCTGCACCGCATCCTGGAGGCCATCGACGCCATCGCATCCACCGCGGCCAGTCATCAGCGCTCGTTCGTGGTGGAGGTGATGGGCCGCCACTGCGGCTATCTGGCGCTGATGTCGGCGATCGCCGGTGGCGCCGACCATGTGCTCATCCCGGAGATGCCGCCCGAAGCCGGCTGGGAGGACGACGTCTGCGATCGGCTGCGCGCGGCGCGCACCGCCGGCCGAAGAGATTCGATCGTGATCGTGGCCGAGGGCGCCCGCGACCGCGAGGGCAACCCGATCACCGCGCAGATGGTGGCCGATGCCATCGCCGAGCGCACCGGCGAGGACGTCCGCATCACCATCCTGGGCCACGTGCAGCGTGGTGGCAGCCCCAGCGCCTACGACCGCTGGATGCCGACGTTGATGGGGTACGCGGCGGCGCTGGAGGTGTTGTCCGCCGGCCCGGACCACGTGCCCCAGTTGATCGGCGTGCGCAATGGCGAGGTCGCCACCACAGCGCTCATGGAGGACGTCGCCAGGACCCGCCAGATCGCCAGTTTGATCCAGGCCGGCCGCTACGACGACGCGGTGTCAGCCCGTGGCGTGTCCTTCTCCGAGATGCTGCACGTCTTCCACGACATCGCCCGGGTCGCGCCCGAGCAGGCACCCAAGGGCCTGCGCATCGCAGTCCTGCATGCCGGCGGCCTGGCACCTGGGATGAACGCCGCCGTGCGGGCAGCGGTGCGCTTCGGGATCTCCCGGGGACACACGATGGTGGGTGTGCAGAACGGTTTCAGGGGGCTGTTGAAGAACCGCGTCACCGCCCTGAACTGGGACGATGTGGAGGGTTGGGTGAGCCTGGGCGGTGCCGAATTGGGCACCAGCAGGCTGATCCCCGAACCCTTCCAGTACGCCAATGTGAGCGCGATGCTGGCGCTGCACGGTGTGGAAGCCGTGCTCGTGATCGGCGGCCAGAAGGGGTACCAGGCCTCCTACAACCTGCTGCAGGCGCGCGACGACTACAAGGGCCTGCAGATCCCGTGGATGCTGCTGCCGGCCAGTATCGACAACAACCTGCCCGGGTGGCGCACAGCCATCGGCGCCGACACCGCCTTGTGTGCCATCACCGACGCCGTCGACCGCCTGAAGCAATCGGCAACGGCGTCCCGGCGGGCGTTCGTGATTGAAGTCATGGGTCGCTACTGCGGCTACTTGGCGCAGATGGGTGGGCTCGCTGCCGGTGCAGAACAGGTGTTCATCCCCGAGCAGGGCATCAGCCTGGCGGCTCTGGACGCCGCCGCACAGGACATGGCCGCCGGGTTCAAGGGCGGCCGCCGGATCTACCTGGTGGTGCGCAACGAGATGACCTCGACCGGCTACACCACCGAATTCCTCAAGCAGCTGTTCACTGAGGAATCCGAGGGCGACTTCGATGTGCGGACCATGATCCTGGGCCACTTGCAGCAAGGTGGCAACCCCACGCCGTACGACCGGGTGCAGGCCACCCGGCTGAGCGCCTTCGCGATTCAAACTCTGACCGAGCACGCCGAGGCCGGCAGCGTGGAATGGTCCTACATCGGATCGGACCGGGGCCGCCCGCACGCCGAGAACCTGCGGGCCCTACCGGACGTGGCCGAGAACATCGCCGGCGGTTTCCGGCGCCCCAAGCAGCAATGGTGGCTCCCCCTGCGCGAAGTGAGCGAGGCCGTTTCGCAGCGTTCGTAGCCGCGCCGTACGATGTCAAACGGAGCATTGGTGTTCCACGCCACACCCACGGGCGGCAACGCATAATCTGCCGTGCCCTGGGGGACAATGGTTGCGTGACTTTGACTGATTCTGCTGCGCCCACGGAGGTGGCTGGCACGGTGTCCGCTGGTGGGCCCTTGGCTTTGCTGCGCGCCATGCGCCCGCATCAATGGACCAAGAACGTCCTCGTGGCTGCGGTGCCGCTGGCCTCTGGCATGTTGTTCCAGCTCGACGTGCTGCTGCCCACCATCGGCGCTTTCGTCGCCTTCTGCCTGGCCGCCAGCGGCACTTACCTGATCAACGACACCGTCGACGTCGAAGCCGACCGCGCGCACCCCACCAAACGCCACCGTCCCATTGCCTCCGGAGCGCTGTCACCGCGGGTGGCCGTCATCGCCGCAGTGGTGCTGTTCATCGCGGCGATCGCGCTTGGGTGGTGGATCAGCGTGGGGCTGGGGGCCGTCGTGGCGGCCTACATGGTGGTCACGCTGTCGTACTCCTTACGCCTCAAGCACGAACCGGTGATCGAGTTGGTGTTCGTCTCGCTCGGGTTCCTGCTGCGCGCGATCGCCGGCGGTGTGGCCAGCGGCATCACGATCTCCAGCTGGTTCCTGATCGTGGCGGGCTTCGGATCCCTGTTCATGGCAACCGGCAAGCGCTCCAGCGAACTCAACCAGAGCCTCGCGGCCGATCCGGAGAACCGCGGCAGCACCCGCCGGGTGTTGGCCGGCTACACCCCCACCTACCTGTGGTTCGTGTGGGGTCTGGCCGCCACCGTGACCGTCACCGCCTACTGTCTGTGGGCCTTCGAGGTGGCCGCCATCGACACCCGGGTGCCGTGGGCCGAGCTGAGCATCATTCCGTTCGTGCTGGCCATCCTGCGGTATGCGGTCGATATCGACTCCAACACCGCCGGCGCCCCTGATGAGGTGGTGCTCAAGGACCGCGTGTTGATGTTTCTGGGCGTGCTCTGGGTGGTCACGTTTGCGCTCGGCGCCCTGGGGGTATGACAAAGAGGACTATGTATCGACGTACTGAACTACTCACCGGTTGGGGCCGGACAGCCCCATCATCTGCCACCGTGGCGCTGCCGGCGCCTGGTGAAGACCCAGCAACGCTGCTCACCGAAGTCACCGGCGATCCTGCGCTGCGCACCCGTGGCCTGGTGGCCCGCGGTCTGGGCCGCTCCTACGGCGATGCCGCGCAGAACGGCGGCGGCCTGGTGTTGACGCTGCCCCCCGGCGGGCTGCGGCTCGACCCGGTGGCAGGCACCCTCACCGCCGACGCCGGCACCAGCATCGACGAGATCCTGCGCGTCATCGTGCCGCAGGGCTGGTTCGTGCCGGTCACCGCCGGCACCCGCTACGTCACCGTCGGGGGTGCGATCGCGGCCGACATCCACGGCAAGAACCACCACTGCGACGGCACTTTCGGCGCCCACGTGCGCGCCATGGATGTGCTCACCGCGGACGGCCACGTGCACACTGTCACCCCGGACGCCGCCGATGAGGCCGACCGCGACCTGTTCGCCGCGACCGTCGGCGGCATGGGCCTGACCGGCGTGATCCTCAATGCCACCTTCGGCCTCATGCCGATCGAAACGTCCAAGATCCTCGTGGACACCCGGCGCACCATCGACCTCGATGACGCCATGGCGCGTATGTCGGCCGCCCACGACACCGCGACCTACTCGGTTGCCTGGTTGGATTCTGTGGCCAAAGGCGCCCGCTTCGGCCGAGGGGTCCTCACCACCGGCGAGCACGCGCCGCTGACCGCCCTACCCGTGGCTGCCCGTCGCGACCCCACCGCCTACGACCCGTCCATGCTGGCGAGCGCACCGCCGTTCGTGCCCGGTGGGCTGCTCACGCCCTTGACCGTGCGTGCCTTCAACGAGGCTTGGTACCGCAAGGCCCCCAAGTCCCGCGACGCCGAAGTGCAGTCGATCGCCGCGTTCTTCCACCCCCTCGACGGGGTGGGCGACTGGAACCGGATCTACGGCCCCAAGGGCTTCTTGCAGTACCAGTTCGCCGTGCCGGACTCCGGGGCCGACGTCGTGCGGCTGGCCCTGTCGGAGTTGCAGCGCATCGGCGCCCCCAGCTTCCTCAGTGTGCTCAAGCGGTTCGGGCCCGAGAACGGCTTCCCGCTGAGCTTCCCGATGGCCGGCTGGACCCTCGCCCTCGACCTTCCTGCCGGAATCGACGGCCTCGGCGACACCCTCGACGACCTTGACGAGGCCGTGCTGGCCGCGGGCGGCCGGTTCTACCTCGCCAAGGATTCGCGCACCACCGGCGACGTGATCGCCGCCGGCTACCCCCAATTGGACAAATTCCGGGCCGTCAAGGCCGCCCACGATCCGAACAACCTGTTCCGATCTGACCTGAGTCGGAGGCTCGGCCTGTGATCAACGCAGTCAAACAACCCCAATCGGTGCTGCTGCTCGGCGGCACGTCCGAGATCGGCCTGGCCATCGTGCGGGCGCTGCCCTCGGAGCGGCTGCGCCGGGTGGTCCTGGCCGGCCGCCCCAGCGACCGCCTCGACACCGCCGTCGCCACGCTGGCCACCGCCCTGCCGGGAGTCACCGTCGAATCCGCAACATTCGACGCCGACCACCCCGAGACGCACCGGGAGGCACTGGCCGCCATGGCCGCCGACGGCGACGTGGACGTGGCGATCCTGGCGTTCGGGCTGCTGGGCAACCAGGATGAGATCAACGTCGACCCTGCCCACGCGCTTCCGCTGATCCAGACCAACTACGTCGGTGGGGCCAGTGCCCTGCTGCAGACCGCGGAACTGATGAAGCGGCAGGGCCGCGGCTCGATCATCGTGATGTCCAGCGTCGCCGGGGATCGTGCCC
>JAUPKO010000607.1 GCA_030837395.1 Actinomycetota bacterium
ACCTTGCTACCTATCATCTGCAAGGCGGGAGGAGATTTCCGCAGCAGTCGCGGGTACGGATCGAGCAGCACCTGGTACCGACTAACCAATGGGGCGTACATTCCGTCGGTCTTCATCGTGATCTCAGCCCGCGATCAGATCGCTCCCGCGTACATACCCCGATGTTAGGTCTGTCGACGTGTGCTGGTCAGCAATCACGGCAGCGGCGAAGCCGGCTGACAAGCCTGTTGGTGCCGCTTGTCGCATCTTTGGTGGCCTGCGCCGGTAGCCCACAAGCAGACTTCGCGCCCAAAGGTTTGGAAGCGCCAGCGAACGACCAGGTGCTCGCGTCGAATCCCGTCTGGGAGACCGCGGGAACATCAGTCAAGGGGCGACCCATCAGAGTTCTCACCCTCGGTCAGGGCCGACGAAAAGTTCTTTACATCGGCGGAATCCATGGCGACGAGCCGGAAGGCGCGTATGCAACAGCCGCGCTCCCTGGAGAGTTCTTGGCGGCGGGATTGTCCGAGGCAGTAACGCTCACGGTTGTCGAGGACGCGAACCCAGATGGTCGGGCGATGGGTACGCGGGGAAACGCCAACCATGTGGACCTCAACCGCAATTTCCCGGCGAAGAATTTCGACGGAACCGTTCGGGAGAGCGGACAGACGCCGCTTAACCAACCTGAATCCCGTGCGGTTCACAATGTCATCGAGAAGGTTCGTCCTGACCTCGTAATTGCCATGCACTCCTGGGATGGTCGGCAGTTCGTCAACTTCGATGGACCGGCAAGAGCAATCGCTGAACGTTTCTCGGCGACGAGTGGATTACCCGTCGCCGAGTCCACAAGCTTTTCAGCGACGCCGGGATCCCTCGGGTCATACCTCGGGCGAGACCGGGGATTGCCTCTGATAACGATTGAGCTGTTGAAAGGGTCAGACCCTGAGCGGAACTGGGAATTGATCAGGGACGCGTTGATCGAAGCCATCGCCGGGTATGGCCCATGAAACTGGGCGCCAGTATCGGCCAAGTGTTTGATGATCCGCTGCCTGCGCACTTCTCGGAACCGTCTGCAGGGCGGAGACCTGTCGTCGGTCTCCGTTGCTAGGTGGTGGCCTATGAAGGTCGTCGCCACGTGAGGTCGTCGGTGTCGAGGCGGTGTGGACACCACGGGGGGAGGGGTGCCCACCCCGTCTGAGACGAGGGTACGTGCCAGCAGTGACCGTCGGCGGCCGACAGGTACGACGCGGGGCCCTACGGGTTGCGGAGGTGAGGTTCGTGGAGGGCGCGGCGAGGGCCTCAAGGTAGGACGTGCGCAGCTCGGTGGGGATTGGCAGGCAGGCGGCGCGAAGACTGATCCCGGCGGTCACCGCGCACCACAGCGCGGCTTTGGGTGGCGATCATGCGGAGTGTCGCAGCGGCGAACTCGCTTCGGTGGGTGGACCTTGAGTGGTGCGCGCGTCGACAACAGATGGAACGACAGTCGCCGGGCACATGCTGGGCCGCGAGCAGGGCGCTTCATGCGTATGACAAACCGTATCAATACGGTGTATCATTTACTGTATGACGAGAGTTACCGAGCAGATCAATCCGGTCTCCTACGATGTCGAGCTGGTAAGAGAAGGCGACAAGGTTGTCGAAATCCATGTCCGGGCGCATGCGGGTTCTGAGTTGACCCATATGGACGTCCGCGGCGCCATGCAGGCCGCCCTTCGACGTGTTCCACGCAGATCAGGGGAGTGGGCTGGTCAGGGCCGGGGACGCCTTCGCCTGGCTGATCGTCAATCCGACATCATCGAGGAGTTGGGCCTGCCTGCCCACGAGATGCGCCGGGTGCTCAATGCGTATGACGCTGCTGGTGGCCGAATCACCGATGTCTACCTCGCCAATCTGGCCATGGCGTACGAGATCGCGGCCCGCGATCACCGCGATGTGTCGTTGAGGTTGGCCGCCGCTTTGGACCGCCCACTGCAGACAGTGAAGGGCCACCTGGTTCGGGCCCGCAAGGAGGGTTTCCTCAGTCCGCCGGCTGGCGAAGGCCGTGAGGGCGGTGTCGCCACCGCGAAGGCCAAAGACGTCATCGTCTCCACGCCGGTTCCCATCCGCGCACCGCGGAATCAAGGCACCACGCCATCTTCAGTCCTCGCCGGTGAATTCACCTCCGATGATGAGTGAGGCCCCGCCGAGTACGCCGCTTGCGTCTGCCACGAGCGGAACACCGTCTGCTCTATGCCTGCTGTCAGACAGCGGCACTAGCCTCGATCGTCTGGAAGTCAATGGGAGGGGAGTGCCGGTGTGACATCACCCTCCACCTCTCGCTCGGCAAGTCCGGCTATGAACGAGCCGCTTCTTGGCCCGCTGATCACCGACGTCGTTGACGCCGCGGCGCTGGCCGACTATCTCCAGAACGCGGACAGGGCCCGGCCGGCGGTCATCGTCTCCGCCCGCAGCGGGGAGCCGCGGTACGGAGTCGAGCCGGCTGCAATCACCCAGCGGCTCAAGGATCGGGCCGAGATCTTCGTCCTCGACAACGCAGCGGTGGCGTGGGCGCTGGATTCCTACCCCGCCCTCCGCACCTACGGCGGAGCCGTTCGCGTGGTGGGCGCCGCGGGCAGGGGAACGGTCGTGCGCACCGACCGGGAACCCGGCACTGCCCTCAACCGGATTGTCGACGAGGTGACCGCCGTCGGGCGGGGCATGGTGGCGCGACGGCCCGCGGGTACGACCCAACTGCCGTCGTGCACGGTCACCCCACTTGATCTGGTGCGCCGCCGCCGCGGGGCTGCACCCGAGCAGATCGCTGACGGCGGTGAGGTCGAGGACAGCGCGGTCTTCGAGGAAACGGCATCGGCCCTGGTGGCGGCAGACACCGCGGCGGGCGAGAGCGACCAGATGGCGGACCTGCGTAGGGAGCTCGAAGAGACCTGGGGCCTGGCTAAGGACATGGACGCCGAGTTGGCAGCCGAGCGTGAGGTCCGCGCCCGCGCAGAAAGGGAGATCGCGAGGCTACGGACACAAATCCAAGAGCTCGGCGTAACGGTCGATCAGTTGCGCGCCGATGCCTGCGACATCGCGCTGCGACTCTTCTCCAACCCCGAGGAGCAGTTCCGCGACGAGGTGCAGCGCACCTGGCTGCGTACCGTTCCCGAGGCCGACCGCGGAACATGGGCGCTGCGGGACTATCAGGTCGGGCCCGATTTCTTGGACAGCCTCGACCTGCCGAACACTTCACGAGCCAAGATCGTAGAAGTTGCGGTCGACGTGCTGACCCGCCGCGCCTACGAGATGCCGTCGCGGTCGGTGCATGCACACGGCGACGGCGGCCCGGCCGGCACCAACGCGCAGATCAGGCGGGGCGACGGGGCCACCGGTTACCGGGCCAACATCCGCTCCAACACCCCGCAGGCGCCGCGGCTGCTGTGGTGGGAGCTGACCGACGGCAGCGTCGAACTGGTCCTCGCCGCACGTCACGACGACCCGTTTCCGCGATAGGGGGGGCCGGACTTCGCCCTAGTTCGCGGGCTCGGCGTCGCCTGGCCCGGGTAGCTTTCACTAGCCGGCCCGTGGGGAGTTCTATTGCCAGCCCTGGCCACGTCTGATCACCGGTAGACCGACAGCGTAAGGGAGCGCCAAATGTCAATGCCTGCAATCCGATTCACTTATTCCGGGCAGGTTCATTCGCCCTTCAGCGGTCAGCCCGCAGAACTCAACGACGAGGGAGCGAACGAAACAGACCCGACGTTGCTTTTCGGGCTCTTCCGGGATTTCTGTGGGTCACGG
>JAUPKO010000062.1 GCA_030837395.1 Actinomycetota bacterium
CCCCCGCCTTGCAAAGGCGGTGCTCTGCCAGTTGAGCTACGCCCCCGGCACCGACCTCAGCGAAGGTCGGGAGCTGTGGTGGCCTCGGTCCACAGGTCCTGCTCAGCCTGATTGGCCGAGACCTGCCGGTAGATGGTGTAGCCGACGCCGAGCAGTGCGATGACAAGCAACAGTTTCTTCATGTGGGCCTAAGTGGACTTGAACCACTGACCTCTTCCTTATCAGGGAAGCGCTCTAACCGTCTGAGCTATAGGCCCGCTCGCGAGGTGCGGCATCAGGTTACCTCACCGGACCTGGTCACTCCTCGCTGAGGGTGACCTCGAAGCCGCGGGTGAATGGCACCGTCAAGTTGTACATGAAGGCGAACAACGTGGCCAGCACTGTGACCAACACAACGTTGACAGCCGCCAGCACCAGGGCTCCACCCACGACGCGTCCGAAGCCGAAGATCTCCTCAACGTTGAAGCCGGAGCTGCTCGCGCCGGCCACGCTCTCGATCGTGTCGTTGACCGAGCTGTAGACGCCCAGGGCAGCGAGCACACCCCACAGCAGCACCATGGCCACCACAGTGACGATCGCCAGCCCGATCGAGATGACGAAGGCTGTCTTCATCACCGACCAGGGGTCGAGCCGGGCCACGAACAGCCGTGCCTGTTGGGGTTCGATGTAGTCATCCTCCCCCGAAAGGTCGTAGTCGATGTCGACATCGAGCTGACTGGTCTCCTCGACGCTCACGTCATACCTCCTTCGCCCGGTTCGGGCTCCTGCGACGGCGCGTCGCCATTGTCCTGCGCCTCAATGGTGCCGGAGTCGGCCTCATCGAGAGCTTCCGCTGTCGTGTCGAACTCGGCGGCCCGGGCCACCGCTACGACGGTGTCCGATTCGCCGAGGTCCATCAGAGCAACACCCATGGTGTCGCGACCGGTGGCCCGTACCTCGCAGACACGCGTGCGAATGACCACCCCGTTACTGGCAATTGCGAAAATCTCGTCCTCCTCGTCGCAGACGAGCGCACCGACGAGGTTGCCGCGTTCCTGAACCAGCCGCATCGCCCGCACGCCGAGGATCCCCCGGCCCTTGGGTGTCCATTCCTCCACCGGGGTCCGTTTGGCATACCCGCCGTCGGTGACGGTGACAACCGCGGCGCCGGGGCGCACCACGTCCATGGCCAGCAGCGAATCACCCTCCCGGAAGCGCATACCGATGACCCCCGACGTGGCTCGGCCCATCGGGCGCAACGTGGCATCGTCGGCGCGGAAGCGGACCGACATACCTTTGCGGCTCACCAGCAGCACGTCATCGTGGTCAGCCACCAGACAGGCGCCGATCACCTCGTCCTCGTCGCGCAGGTTGATGCCGATCAGGCCCCCGGTGCGGTTAGTGTCGTAATCGCTCAGCGGGGTCTTCTTGACCATGCCATCGCGGGTGGCCAACACGAGGTACTCGGACTCGCTGTAGTCGGATACCTGCAGCACCGTGGCGATCTGCTCGTCCGGTTGGAAGGCCAGCATGTTGGCCACGTGCTGGCCGCGGGCGTCGCGGCCGAGTTCGGGGAGCATGTAGACCTTGGTCCGGTAGGCACGGCCCTTGTTGGTGATGATCAGCACGTAGTCGTGGGTGGAACCGACGAAGAAGTGCTCGACCACGTCGTCCTGCCGAAGCTGAGCGCCCTTGATGCCTTTTCCACCGCGGCGTTGCGAACGGTACGAGTCGACCAAGGTGCGCTTGGCGTAGCCGTCGGCCGTGATGGTGACGACCATCTCCTGCACGGGGATCAGGTCCTCGTCATTGGCGAGGTCCTCACCGGGCACCATCCGGCTGCGCCGTTCGTCGCCGTACTTGTCGACGATCTCCTGCAACTCCTCGGCGACGATCGAGCGCTGGCGCAACTCGTTGGCCAGGATGTCCTGGTAATCGGCGATCAGCCGCATGAGTTCGTTGTACTCGTCGACGATCTTCTGCCGCTCCATGGCGGCGAGTCGCCGCAATTGCATGTCGAGGATCGCCGTGGCCTGGATCTCGTCGATGTCCAGTAGCCCCATCAACCCGGTGCGGGCATCCTCGACGGTGGGCGAACGCCGAATGAGCGCGATCACCTCGTCGAGCGCGTCGAGCGCCTTCAGCAGCCCGGTGAGGATGTGGGCGCGCTCCTGGGCCTTGCGCAGCCGGAAGCGGGTCCGACGTTGGATCACGTCGAGTTGGTGATCGATCCAGTAGGCCACGAACTGATCGAGCGTGAGGGTGCGCGGCACCCCGTCGACCAGGGCCAACATGTTACAGCCGAAGGTGTCCTGCAGCTGGGTGTGCTTGTAGAGCTGATTGAGCACCACCCGTGGCTGCGCATCACGCTTGAGGATCACCACGAGGCGCTGACCGGTGCGGTCTGACGAGTCGTCCCGCAGGTCCGCGATGCCGGTGATCTTGCCGCCGTCGGTGAGCTCGGCGATCTTCAGCGCGAGATTGTCCGGGTTGACCTGGTAGGGCAACTCCGTGATGACCAGGCAGGTGCGCCCGCGGGAGTCCTCCTCAATGTCGATCACGGCGCGCAGCGTGACCGATCCGCGCCCGGTGCGGTAGGCATCATTGATGCCGCGCTTGCCCACGATCAGGGCGCCGGTTGGGAAGTCCGGCCCAGGGATCCGCGCGATCAGCGCCTCGAGCAACTCGGCGCGGGAGGCTTCGGGGTGGGCGAGCGCCCACTGCACACCATCGTTGAGTTCACGCAGGTTGTGCGGCGGGATGTTGGTGGCCATCCCCACCGCAATACCGGCCGACCCGTTGGCCAGCAAGTTCGGAAAGCGCGAGGGCAACAGCATCGGCTCGAGCGTTCGACCGTCGTAGTTGGGCGTGAAGTCGACGGTTTCCTCATCAATGTCGCGCACCATCTCCATGGCGAGCGGCGACATCCGGCATTCGGTGTAGCGGTGCGCGGCCGCAGGGTCGTTGCCCGGTGAGCCGAAGTTGCCCTGGCCGTCCACGAGGGGGTACCGCAACGACCATGGTTGCACGAGGCGCACGAGGGCGTCGTAGACGGACGAGTCGCCGTGCGGGTGGTAGTTGCCCAGCACGTCGCCGATGACGCGGGTGCACTTGAAGTAGCCGCGGTCGGGCCGGTAGCCACCGTCATACATGGCGTAGAGCACCCGCCGGTGCACCGGCTTGAGGCCGTCGGTGACGTCCGGCAGTGCCCGACCGACGATCACGCTCATCGCGTAGTCGAGGTACGACTTCTGCATCTCGGCCTGGATCTCGACCGGCTCGATGCGTCCGTGGGGGCCATGGTCCTGCGCCTCCGGCGCAGCTGTGGTGGTGTCATCAGCCATGCGCGATCACCACCTCGGCAGGTGTGGTGGCAGCGGTGGAGCAGGTGTGATCAGACATCGAGGAACCGCACATCCTTGGCATTGCGCTGAATGAACTTGCGCCGGGACTCGACGTCCTCGCCCATCAGCATCGAGAAGAGCTCATCGGCCTGCGCGGCGTCGTCGAGGGTCACCTGCAGCAGCACCCGGTTGGCCGGATCCATGGTGGTCTCCCACAGTTCGGAGGCGTTCATCTCGCCCAGACCCTTGTAGCGCTGGATCGACTCCTTGGGCAGTTTGCGGCCAGCAGCCAATCCGGCCTCCACCAAAGCGTCCCGTTCCCGATCCGAGAACGCGTACTCGGCCGGCGACTTGGACCACTTGATCTTGTAGAGCGGCGGCTGCGCGAGATAGACGTGGCCCATCTCGAGCAAGGGGCGCATGAACCGGAACAGCAGGGTCAGCAGCAGGGTGCGGATGTGCTGGCCATCGACGTCGGCATCCGCCATCAGCACCAACTTGTGGTACCGCAACTTGGTGATGTCGAACTCCTCCTGGATGCCCGCACCGAGGGCGGAGATCATCGCCTGCACCTCGTTGTTGGCCAGGACCTTGTCCAGCCGGGCGCGTTCGACGTTGAGGATCTTGCCCCGGATCGGCAGGATCGCCTGTGTGGCGGGATCACGTCCGCTGCGGGCCGAGCCACCAGCCGAGTCGCCCTCGACGATGAAGATCTCGCAGAGGGTGGGGTCGTTGGAAGAGCAGTCGATCAACTTGCCGGGCAGGCTGGATCCGCCGAGCAGGCCCTTGCGGTTGCGAGCGAGGTCGCGGGCCTTGCGCGCCGCAACCCGCGCCACGGAGGCGGAGTGCGCCTTACGGGCGATCTCCTTGCCTTCGGTGGGGTTCTTCTCGAACCAGGCCCCGAGGTGCTCGTTCATGACCTTCTGCACGAACGTCTTGGCCTCGGTGTTGCCCAGCTTGGTCTTGGTCTGACCCTCAAACTGCGGCTCGCGAAGCTTGACCGAGACGATCGCGGTCAGACCCTCGCGGATGTCGTCGCCGGAGAGGTTGGCGTCCTTCTCCTTGAGCACACCCCACTCGCGACCGAACTTGTTGACCAATGAGGTCAGCGCGGCGCGGAAGCCCTCTTCGTGGGTGCCGCCCTCGGTGGTGTTGATGGTGTTGGCGAAGGTGTAGACGGACTCCGAGAAGCCGTTGTTCCACTGCAGGGCGACCTCCAGGCTGATGCCTCGATCGTCGTCCTCGGCTTCGAACGAGATGATGTTCGGGTGCGCCGCGCCGCGGGTGGAGTTCAGGTGGCGGACGAAGTCCGCGATGCCGCCGGCGTAGTGGTAGGTGATGGAGCGGTCGTCCTCGTCGGCCTCGGCCACGTCCGGGGCGTCGGACCCGTCGGCCTGGGCCGGGATGCGCTCGTCGGTCAGGGTGAGGGTCAGGCCGCGATTGAGGAAGGCCATCTCCTGGAAGCGACGCGCCAGGATGTCGAAGTCGTAGTGGGTGGTCTCGAAGACTTCCGGATCCGCCCAGAAGGTGACGGTGGTACCGGCGTCGGTGACCTCCTCGCCGCGGATGAGGTCATGGCGGGGGACCCCGCGGTCGTACTCCTGCATCCAGCGGTAGCCATCCCGGCGCACCTCGACGCGCAGGTGGCTGGACAGCGCGTTGACCACGGAAACGCCGACGCCGTGCAGACCGCCGGAGACCGAATACCCGCCGCCGCCGAACTTGCCGCCGGCGTGCAGCACCGTGAGCACCACCTCGACGGCCGGGCGCTGCTCGATGGGGTGCAGATCAACCGGAATGCCACGGCCGTTGTCGATTACCCGCACACCGCCGTCAGGCAACAAGGTGATGCTGATCTGGTCGGCGTGCCCGGCGAGGGCCTCATCGACCGAGTTGTCGACCACTTCGTAGACGAGGTGGTGCAGACCGCGCTCGCCGGTGGACCCGATGTACATGCCGGGGCGCTTGCGGACCGCATCCAGACCCTCCAGGACTGTGATGTCGCTTGCGTCATAGGACACGGGTGTGCGGACTCCTTGGGATGGTCGGCGGCGGCCGGCGGGATGACTGCGGACGAGCGCCGCCTGGGCAGCACAGGTGACACGGTCAGGTTTCAGGTGTAGTTTACCCCGTCCACCTGTCCACGCTTCGATCCGCACACAGGCGCGGCGTCAGCCATACGTATCGCGGGGTCCTCGCCCCCCTGCCACCCGCCACGCGCCCCGTTGCCGGGGGTTCACGTCCGGGCCCCGGACCACGATGTTGGCCACCACCCCCTGACCGACCGCCGCATCCACCCGGCTGCGCAGCGTCGGCAGCAGCAATCGCAACTGTGTGGCCCACGTGGTCGAATCGGCCCGCAGGGTGAGCACCCCGTCGTCGAAGGATTCGGCCTTGACGTGCGCGGCGAGGTCTGGCCCGGCGATCTCGTCCCAACGGGCGAGCGCGGCCGCCATCCTGGTGCGCTCACGCCAGCCCTGGTCGGCCATGACTTCGGCCACCGCTCGAGAAAGCGCCATCGGATCGCGGGAGTCCGGGCCGGCGCCGGAGAACACCGGGTCGGGCGTGCGGGCAGGTCGAACGCGTCGGGTCGAGGCCGCGGACTTCCGGCGGGGCTGGCCGCCAGCGGCCACCCGCGCCAGTAGATCCTCGGCGAGGTCGGACGACGGCGCCGTGGTCGCGTCCGGCTTATCGCCCCGGTCCGGGTTGTCGGCCGAGGGTGTCGGACTCACCAGGCCACCTGACTTTCACCGTCAAGGGTCACGGTCACGGTGCGTCCGCGCAAAGCGTCCGGCACGTCCTCCTGCACCGCGGCCGTCACCAGCACCTGCTCGGCACCGGCCACCAACTCGGCCAACCGCCGCCGTCGTTCGGTATCGAGTTCGGCGAAGACATCGTCCAGAATCAGCACCGGGTCGCCTCCGGTGTCGAATGACTCCCGGAGCAGGGCGAACGCCGCGAGCCGCAGCGCCAGGGCGATCGACCACGACTCGCCATGTGAGGCATATCCCTTGGCCGGCAGGTCGCCGAGCCAGAGGCCGAGATCGTCGCGTTGCGGGCCCACCAGCGTCAGCCCGCGCTCGAGTTCGGCTCGTTGCCGGTCCCGCAAGGCCGACCGCATGACATCGGCCAACGCCGCATGGTCGTCCGCC
Source organism: Actinomycetota bacterium (assembly GCA_030837395.1). Lineage (GTDB taxonomy): Bacteria > Actinomycetota > Actinomycetes > S36-B12 > UBA10799 > JACJWR01. The sequence continues at coordinate 6,476 of JAUPKO010000062.1, forward strand.
ATCGTGGGTGGTGCGGGCAACCACGCGGATTCGTAGGCGATCCGCAGGTGGCCGGCACCGGGGGCGACAGCGGCGTAGGCCGAGGCCAACGGCGAACTGAGGTCGGCCAGCACCCGCAGTCGGGCCGCCGTGACTTCGCTGCCCAACCGCACGAGTTGCTCGTCCCACACCGCCAGGGTGGCCAGCACGCCGTCATCGCGACGCCAACTGCCCTGGCTGGACTTCAGCAGCGCCGAACGTTGCCGCACCACTCGATCGAAGTCGGCCAGGACGCCTGCGAAACGCGGCGTCAAGGCCACCAGCAACTGGTCGATGTAGTGCCGACGCACGGCCGGATCCCCCTTGACCAGGGCCAGATCCTCGGGGGCGAACAACACCGTCCGCAAGACCCCCAGTGCCTCGCGCGGTTTCCTGGCGGCACCCGCCAACCGGGCTCGATTGGGCCGTCCGGAGTTTAGTTCGAGCTCGATGCTCTGCTCCCGATCCTGCCAGCGCACTCGCGCTCCGATGACCGCTTGGGCAGCGCCCGCTCTGATCAACGGCGCGTCCTTGGCCACCCGGTGGGAAGTCTGATGCGCGAGGTAGTGCAGCGCCTCCACGAGGTTCGTCTTGCCCTGGCCGTTGAGGCCGACGATCACCGTGACCCCGGGGTCCAGCGCAATATCGGCGCCCGCGTAACTGCGGTAGTCCAACAGGCTGAGTCTGGTGACGTGCACCGCAATGTCAGATCTTGACCGGCATCAGCAAGTAGCGGTAGTCCAGGTTCGGTTCGGCGTCGAAGTCCGCGGCTCCGACGATCACGGACGGCTTGGCGGCTTCGTTGTAGCGGATCACTGCGGTGGCGGTGCCGACGGCGTGCAGCCCATCGAGCAGGAAATGCGGGTTAAAGGCGATGGTCATGTGCTCACCTTCGAGCCGGGCCTCGATGGACTCGACGGCCTGCGTCTCGTCGGCTGCTCCCACTCGAAGTTCGATCTCGCCGTCACTGATGTTCAACCGGACCGGCATGTTCCGTTCGGCCACGAGCGACACCCGCTTGATCGCTTCGGACAGTTCACCCACGTCGGCTCGCACGCTGGAGGTGAAGTCGGTCGGCAGCAGGTCGCGGAACTTGGGGAACTGCCCGTCCAGCAACCTCGTGGTGAAGCGGCGCTGGTCTCCGACCACGCCCAGGCTGCGGTCGCCGCGATCGTCGGAGGCGAGGGCGAGGTGCACGAAGTCCGAACCCGCGAGCGACTTGGCCACGTCCGAGAGTCCCCGGCCGGGCACGATCACCTCGCGTTCGAAGCCGACAGCCTCCGGTGACCAGGTCAGCTCGCGCACGGCTAGGCGGTAGCGGTCGGTGGCGGCGAGCGTGAGGTCCTCCCCGGCGATCTCCATCCGGATGCCGGTGAACAGCGGCATGGTGTCGCTCTTGGAGGTGGCCACGAAAGTCTGGGCGACTGCCTGCGCGAACACCGCACCGGAGGTCTTGCCGGCCTCCGGTGGCAGTTGCGGCAACGGTGGGTAGTCCTCCTCCGGCAGCAGCGGCAGGGTGAATCGGCTGCGGCCGCAGGTGAGTAGAGCCTTACCGCCGTCGGTGGTGAGGGTCACCGGTGCAGCAGGAAGGCTACGGGCGATGTCGGCAAGGAGGCGGCCGGACACCAGGATGCGGCCCTGCTCCTCCACGACGCTGGTGACCGACGCTTCGCCGGAGACGTCCATGTCGTAGCTGGACAGGTCAAGGACCTCGTCGCCGGCTTCGAGCAGAATGCCGCTGAGCGCACCGGACATCTTTGGGAGAGTCCGCGCAGTCCAGGCGACAGCGTCGGCGAGCGCATCGCGCTCGACTCGCAACTTCACGTGTACTCCTCATGGATGATGTCTGGGTCGTGCGGCCCAGAGTACGCGCCATGGTGCCATTCGCCTGTGAGCAACCACACATGGCCCCTTGATCAATCCGCCGGTACTGAGATCGACTCAGGCAATGACTGCCGTGTTGGCCCGCCGGAGTGGGTTGCGGTCGGAGTTCGTGGCCTAAGGCTTGTGATTATCCAGTGTGATTCTTGGATCCGTCGTAGTAGTAGGGGCGGTGGATAATGTGGAAAACCATAGTTCTCGCAGGTCAACACGGGGTTGGTAGTGCGTCGACCGTGTGGATGATCGTCCACTGTTGAGGGCATGTGGTGGAACTACACGAATGTACGTCCACCGCTGCACACACCTGTTGACTTGACTGTGCACAAGTCGGTACGGCGGTTCCCACCATCATCAGGTTCATTGTCCCCACGTTTTCCACAGCCTGTGTATTGATGGGCCGTCAGCCGTTCGGATGATGTGGTGCCCGGCGCTGATGTGGTGACGCGCGTGGTGGACCGAGTCAGATGCGGGTGTCGGACTTGATCCGGCTCGTGAGTTCGGAGACCTGGTTGAACAGCGCTCGGCGCTCGGCCATTTGCGAGCGGATCTTTCGCTCGGCGTGCATCACCGTGGTGTGATCGCGGCCGCCGAAGGTTTGGCCGATCTTGGGCAGGGACATCTGGGTGAGTTCGCGGCACAGGTACATGGCGATCTGGCGGGCGTTGACCAACGTGCGCGAACGCGAGCTTCCGGTGAGGTCCTCCATGGTGATGCCGAAGTAGTTCACGGTCTGCTCCATGATGGCCTGGGCGGTGATCTCCGGACCGCCGCCTTCGGGCAACAGGCCGTCGAGGACGTGGCGGGTGATGTCGAGGTCGACCGGCTGCTCGTTGAGGCTCGCGAAAGCCTTGACCCTGATCAGCGCACCCTCAAGCTCGCGGATGTTCGAGGTGATCCGGCTCGCGATGTACTCCAGCGCCTCTTCTGGGACCTCGAAACTCTCCTGCTGCTTCTTCTTGCGCAGGATCGCGATGCGCGTTTCGAGGTCGGGTGGCTGGACATCGGTGATCAGGCCCCACTCGAAGCGCGAGCGCATCCGCTCCTCGAAGTCCGGCAGCTTCTTGGGCGGAAGGTCCGAGGTGACCACGATTTGCTTGTTGGCGTTGTGCAGCGTGTTGAACGTGTGAAAGAACTCCTCCTGCGTCTGGACCTTGCCGGAGAGGAACTGGATGTCATCGACCAGCAGGACGTCCACGCTGCGGTACCTCGCCTGGAACGAATCGTTGCGGTCGTCGCGGATGGAGTTGATGAAGTCGTTGGTGAACTCTTCGCTGGAGATGTAGCGGACCCTGGCACCGGCGTATAGGGCGCGGTTGTAGTGGCCGATCGCGTGCAGCAGGTGGGTCTTGCCCAAGCCGGAGTCGCCGTAGATGAACAGCGGGTTGTAGGCCCGAGCCGGTTGCTCGGCCACGGCTACGGCCGCTGCGTGCGCGAACCGGTTGCTGCTGCCGATGACGAAGGTGTCGAAGACGTACTTCGGGTTGAGCGTGTGAGTGTCGTCCTCGGCTTCCGCCGGGGCCGGGCGAGGCCGGCCGGTGCCACCGAAAATAGGGGTCTGATCAGGAATTTCGGCCGATTGGCTGGCGTAGGTGGAGTCGGCCAGCGCATCGGTCGTGTCGTCATCGAGTACTGGTGCGTGATCGGCGTCGACGGTGATCGCCAGGCGAACCTCGTGGCCCAAGGCCTGGGCGAGCGCCCGGCACACGTGGGGCTCGAGGCGACTGGAGAGCACGTCCCGGGTGAACTCGTTGGGAGCGGCGAGGATCACCATGTCGTCCAACACCCGGACGGGCTTGGTCAGGGCGATGAAGGCCCGTTGTTGCGGGCCGATCTCCGCATCGGCGGCAAGGTGATCCAGGGCAGCGTCCCAGATCGCCGAGAGCGTAGTTCCCCCGTACGTCATGGCAATCCTCTCGATCCGGCGGGTCTGGCCACCGGCGGGTCCGGTTCGGCGTGAGCCTCGTGCACACCTGTGGATAACCCCCGAAACGTAAGGGTGCCGGGTGGCTGATGGCAAGAGCCAGCGGCGGCTACTGACTGAGATTTACTGTACTTGCGGCGTGTCACGCTTGACTCGTGGGGCGATGCCACAGCCCCCAGCGCGGTCCGCCATGCCGCCTGTGGAAGTCCCGTGCGGGGTGCACAGGCGGTGTGCGGTGTCTGTGCCGTACGATCTTCAGTGATCCCGTGTCAGCCAGCGCGCCCGATTCCAGTCTCGGTGCACCCTGACGCGGCTGTGCACACGGGCAGCAGCCCCCGATGGAACCGATGGAGCATCCATGTCGAAGCGTACGTACCAGCCGAACAACCGTCGCCGCCACAAGAAGCATGGCTTCAGGTTGCGTATGCGCACCCGCGCGGGCCGCTCGATCCTCTCGGCCCGTCGGAGCAAGGGCCGCGCCTCACTCACGGTCTGAGTCGGTGCTGCCGAAGGAACGACGCCTGCGTCGGCGCGACGAGATCGCCCACGTCATCCGTACTGGGCGGCGGGCTGGCACGTCGACGTTGGTGGTTCACGCAGCGGACGCAACTGGGTCCGCGGGCGCACGGCTGGGGCTCGTCGTCGGCAAGTCAGTCGGCAACTCCGTCGTTCGGCACCGAGTTGCGCGACGTCTTCGTCACGTGTTCGCAGCTGATCGGCATGGCTGGGATGAGGCTGGCCTCGACGTCGTGGTGCGAGCGTTGCCTGGAGCTGCCGCCGCGACCAGCGCCGGCCTTGGTGCCGATCTCGGCGCTGGACGGGAGCGCTTGGTTCGTCGGCGCGAAGAGGTAGTACGTCCATGACGCAGCTGGCCAAGGCGTGGCGCCTGGTCGTGGCGGCTCTCGTATGGATCCTGGTGCTGCCGATACGCGCGTACCAGGTTGTGATCAGCCCCATGACGCCTGCCACCTGCAAGTTCCATCCGAGCTGCTCGGCCTATGCGATCACTTCATTGCGTCGACACGGCCCCATCAAGGGCCCGGTCTTGGCCAGTTACCGTGTAGTTCGGTGCCATCCTTGGCAGTCTGGTGGTCTCGATCCGGTGCCGGCTGTAGGAAGATGGCGCCCAGATATCTCCCCCGACGGTCGGACCGTGATACCCCTAACCGACCTCCGCCAGCGCGACGATGCGCACCAACCGTGCGGCGTTGCCGTTTCCGACCACCTCGCAGCCTGAGCGAGAAAGAGGCCCAGAGTGTTCATCATCGAATGGCTTGAGATCCCGGTCTCGTGGATCCTGCGGATCTTCCACCAACTCCTGTCGCCGATCTTCGGTGCTGAGGCCGGCATCACGTGGGTCCTGTCGATCGTGGGCTTGGTGGTGGTGATTCGCATTCTGCTGATCCCGCTGTTCGTCAAGCAGATCAAGGCGCAGCGCAACATGCAGGTGCTGCAGCCGAAGATGAAGGAGATTCAGGCCAAATACGCCGGGGACCGGGAGCGTCAGTCCCAGGAGATGATGAAGCTCTACAAGGAGACGGGCACCAACCCGTTGTCCTCGTGTCTGCCGATCATCTTGCAGGCGCCGATCTTCTTCGCACTGTTCCGCACGCTGCAATACGGCATCGCACAGCAGCAACCTGTGGGTGCCCTCACCCAGGAGCTCGTCGACCAGGCACACGACGCGACGATCTTTGGCGTCCCGCTGTACGCGACGTTCCTGCGGGCCGATGAGACGCCCAGCCCACTCAACACACGCATCCTCACGGTGCTGCTGATCGTGTTGATGAGTCTCACGACTTTCACCACACAGCGTCAACTGCTACTCAAGAACACGTCGTCAGACAATCCGATGGCGCGGCAGATGAAGTTGATGTCGTACCTCTTCCCCTTCATTTTCGCCATCAGCGGCGTGGGATTCCCCGTGGGTGTGCTCGTCTACTGGCTCACCACCAACCTGTGGACCATGGGTCAGCAGTTCTGGGTGATTCGGAACAACCCCATGCCGGGCACGCCAGCGTTCGATGCGTTCGAGGCCCGGAAGGCCGCCAAAGCCGCCGCAAAGGCATCCAAGTCCGGCGGTGCGGCCGCTGCTGGAGCGGTTGCTGCCGCCGCAGCCGTGGATGTCGCTGCAGAGGAGGCCAAGCAGGCCAGCCCCGCACGCACCCAACCGAAGAAGCAGCCGAGGTCCAAGCGCTCCGGGGGTAAGGGCAATACCGGCAAGAAGAAGTAGACGTTCCATCCGGACGCACCGGGCCCACGTAGGGGCCACGGTCCCATCGTGAGACTGAGGTAACCATGGATTCCAACGACATCACCGCTCTGGAACGAGAAGGTGACATCGCCGCCGACTACATCGAGGTACTGCTGGACATTGCGGACATCGACGGCGACATCGACATGGACGTCGAAGGTGGCCGTGCTGTGGTGGCCGTGGTGGGGGGCGATCTGGGCGATCTGGTGGGTCCCGAAGGTGAGGTTATCGATGCGCTCCAGGAGTTGACTCGGCTTGCGGTCATGCGTGAGACGGGCAACCGGTCCCGGTTGATGCTGGATGTTGACGGCTACCGGGCGCAACGTCGGGCCTATCTGACCGAATTGGGCAATGAGGCAGTGCGAAAGGCCAAGGCGAATTCTGGTCCCGTCCGTCTCGAGCCGATGTCTGCCTTCGAGCGCAAGGTTGTGCATGATGCCGTAGCCGCCGCCGGGCTGATCAGTGAATCGGAGGGGGCGGAGCCGGGTCGCTACGTTGTCGTCTTTCCGGCCGCCGAGTGACCCTGGGAGACCTCCGGGCGCGTGCGATGTTTCACGTGAAACGTTCGCGCAATGAGTGGGTGGGCGCTACTTCGGAGGGCACGATGTTTCACGTGAAACGTACCGGCGAGCCAGGCATACGAACTGATGGGTGGGCTGATGTCGGTTGAGATCAACCTTGACGTCGATGAGGACTGGCTGGACAGAAGCCGCGCGGCTCTGGACGCGTTTCACGACATCCTGGCGGTTCAGGGGCTCGAACGAGGCCTCATCGGACCTCGGGAGGTGCCGCGACTGTGGCCGCGTCACCTGATCAACTGCCTCTGCGTTGCCGATCCTGGTATGGGGTTGCTACCTCCGGAGGCGTCGGTGGCGGATATCGGCAGCGGGGCCGGCCTGCCGGGCCTGGTGTGGGCGTTGGCGCGGCCGGACCTTACCGTCACCCTGGTGGAGCCCTTGCAGCGGCGGACCACATTCCTGACGGAGGCGAGCGCCACGCTGGGCCTAACTGAGCGGGTGAGGATCACCCAGGCGAGAGCCCAAGATTTGTCCCCGATGAACGTCGATGTGGTGACCAGTCGCGCGCTAGCCCGGCTGGACACAGTCGTGGGGTGGTCATTGCCCCACCTGCGCAATGGTGGCGCGCTGCTTGCCATCAAGGGCGGCAAGGCTTCCCGGGAATTGGCGGAGGCACGTGAGAGCATCGAAGCCTGCGGTGGCACCGATGTGGCCATCATTCGTATCGGCCCCGTTGACGAGGCGGGCCAGCCACTGGCGACAGTGGTCCGAGTAGCTCGGGAGGTAGTTGGCAATGGCGGGTGAGGTGGACGAGCGCGATAGCAGGGGGCAAGGCCTGGGCTGGCCCGAATCCCCCGATCCCCACGCGGAGCAGGTCGCGCCAGTTGACGGGAACTCGGAACCGGGCCTGGGGTGGCCGTTGACGGGCGACGGACTTCATCCACTGAATGAGCAGGGGGAGCGATGACACGTGTGGTTGCGGTGGCCAACCAAAAGGGTGGCGTAGGCAAGACGACGTCTGCTGTCAACCTTGCCGCGGCGCTGTCGGAAATGGGCCAGAGGGTCCTGGTGATCGACCTTGATCCGCAGGGCAACGCGTCCACCGCCTTGGGGGTGGAGCACCGCCTGGGTGTGGTTGGCACTTATGAGGTGCTCATAGACGGCAAGTCCATCGGTGATGCCAGCTACCCCTGCCCAGATGTCGCAGGAGTTGAGGCGGTGCCGGCGACCATCGACCTCGCTGGGGCGGAGATCGAACTGGTGTCGACGGTGGCACGTGAGTATCGCTTGCGGCGGGCGCTTGAGGCGCATGCCACTGACGCGACACCGGTGCCCGATGTCATCCTCATCGACTGCCCGCCGAGTTTGGGGCTGCTCACCTTGAACGCTCTGGTTGCAGCCTCGGAGATTCTCATCCCGATCCAGTGTGAGTACTACGCCTTGGAGGGTCTCGGGCAGTTGCTCAAGACGGTTGAGCTCGTGCGGGCCCACCTCAATCCCAATTTGGAGGTCTCGGCGATCCTGCTGACCATGGCGGATGCTCGTACGCGCCTGTCCGCGCAGGTGGCCGAGGAGGTCCGGGCACATTTCGGCGAAGCCGTGCTGGCGACGTCCATTCCACGCGCGGTACGGCTCTCCGAAGCGCCGAGCTATGGCCAGACCGTGCTCACCTACGACCCGCAGTCCACTGCGGCCCAGGCCTATCGCGATGCTGCGGCAGAGTTTCTTGCGCGGAGCAGCACTGCACAAGCCGAGTTGTCCACAGCAGGTGACGCCTGATGCCCGGTTTCTGTGGACAACGTCCACATTTCGGTGGAGTTATCCACATACGACAGACGCTAACGACGACGAGCAGTGCGCGCTTGCTTAGCGTGAGAACAGTCGATGCAGGGGGGTCCGCGTGAACAGTCGAACGCCCGGTTTGGGCCGTGGGCTGGGGGCCCTGATTCCAACCAGTCCGGCCGAGTCGGAGGCTGCCCACAACGGTTGGTCGGCCGGTCCGATGGAGGTTGACCTGCGCGATCCTCATGGCATGGCCCCCTCACACATCCCCGGCGTGGAACTGCGTGAGCTGGCCATCGGTGAGATCGTCCCGAATCCCCGTCAACCGCGTACGGTGTTCGATCCCGAAGCCATTGCCGAACTTGCCCACTCCTTGACTGAGGTGGGATTCCTGCAGCCGGTGGTGGTCAGGCGGGTCGAGACCGGGTATGAACTCGTGGCGGGTGAGCGACGCCTACGTGCGGCCCAGCACGCCGGACTGTTGGTCGTGCCGGCCCTGGTCCGGCAGACTGCGGACGACGAATTGCTGCGCGATGCCCTGCTCGAGAACCTGCACCGAGTGCAGCTGAACCCGCTGGAAGAGGCGGCGGCGTTCCAACAGCTGCTCACAGATTTCGGATGCACCCAAGAGGAACTGGCCACCAAGGTGGGCAAGTCGCGGCCGGCGGTGACCAACAGTTTGCGGCTGCTGCGGCTGCCGACGCCGGTGCAGCGTCGAGTCGCGGCCGGGGTGATCTCGGCCGGTCACGCCCGTGCCCTGGTCGCGATCGATGACCAGACCAGGATCGAAGCCCTGGCGACCCGGGTGGTCGTCGAGGGCATGAGCGTGCGCGCCTTGGAGGAGGCGATCGCCCTCGGTGAAACGGGTGAGGAGGGCAAACGTCGGCGACGCCAGTCGCCGAACCCGAGTCCGCACGAGGGGGTCGCGGCCGATTTGGCCGACCGGCTCGACACCCGGGTCAAGATCACCGGGGGTGCCAAGAAGGGCAAGATCGCCATCGAGTTCGGCTCTGCCGAGGATCTGCATCGCATCCTGGCTGCCTTGGCGGACCCTGGGACGTGGCGTTAGCGGGATCGCCGCACGGCCCGTTCCACCACGTCCGACATGACTGATGACAGGCTCAGCCCGGCCGCCGCGATGCTCTGTGGCATCAACGAGGTCTCGGTCATGCCAGGGGCGACGTTGGTCTCCAGGAAGACCGGACTGTCGTCCGCGTCGATGATCATGTCGGTGCGGGAAAGGTCCCGCAGACCCAGCGCCTCATGAGCTGCGAGGGCCAGGTCGGCGGCGGCTCCAGCAGCCTGGTGCGACACCCGGGCAGGGGCGAAGAATTCGGTCATGCCGGCGGTGTAACGGGCTTGGTAGTCGTAGATTCCGGAGTCGCTGCGCAATTCGACGGCGGGCAACGCCCGTGGACCCTCGTCAGTGTCGATGACGGAGACGGCAAGTTCCACGCCCGAGACGAACGCCTCCAGCAGCACCGTGGGGCAATAGGCGAAACCGGCCACCATGGCAGCGGGCAACTCCTCGGCCGAGTGCACGATCGTCAGCCCCAGAGCCGAACCGCCCCGGGTTGGTTTGACCACGATGGGCAGCCCCAACCGCGCAACCGCCGCGGTCATGATTCGTTGCGCCCCGAGTTCTCGGAAGGCACTGTGCGGCAGCGCCAACCAGTCCGGGGTGGCTGCCCCTGCCTGCTGAAGTGAAGCCTTGGCGATGGGCTTGTCAAAGGCCAATCGACACCCCGCCGGCGCCGCCCCCACGTACGGCAGTCCCAGCGTTTCGATGATGTCGCGCAAACTGCCGTCCTCGCCAACTGCACCGTGCAGCAACGGCACCACCACGTCGGGCGGATCCTGCTCCCACAGTGCCAACAGATCGGCGTCGGTGTCGCGCACGTCGACGGAGTATCCGGCCGCCCGTAGGGCCTCGGCAACTCGCCGTCCGGAGCGGATCGAAACATCGCGCTCGGGGCACAGCCCACCGGCAAGCACGCTCACATGGGTCATCGCTCCACCTCCACCTGAGGGCATCTGTTCACGACATTCCAGGATCGGGGAAGGCTGGCCCGGGTGGTGGCTGCACATGGTCGGTGCCGAACGTGTGTGCGACGTCAAGTTCGGACTCGATTACGCCTGCCAATCGTCGCACCCCCTCCACGATCCGCTCCGGTTCGGGGTAGCAGTACGACAGCCGCAGTGACTCCCGTCCCTGACCGTCGCTGTAGAACCCCGTGCCGGGAACGTAGGCCACCAGCGACGACACCGCCCGCGGCAGCATGGCGGTCGCGTCCAGTCCCTCGGGCAACGTCACCCAGGAGTAGAAGCCGCCCTCGGGCACCGTCCAAGTGGTGCCGGCAGGGAACTGGGCGGCCATGGCTCCGAGCAGGGCATCGCGACGTTCCCGATAGAGCTCACGGAAGACTTTGACCTGGTCAAGCCAGGGTTGCGTGTCCAGGTACTCCGCCACCGTGAGTTGGGCGTAGTTGGCGGGGCACAGCACTGCCGCCTCGGCGGCGAGTACGAGCTTCTCGCGGACGCCGTGCGGGGCCAGCGCCCACCCCACCCGCAATCCAGCGGCGATCGTCTTGGAGAAGGACCCCAAGTAGACCACCGCCTGGTCGTCCAGGGCACGGATTGCCTGCGGAACGTGGCCATCGAAGCCGAGCAGGCAATACGGATCGTCCTCCAGCACCAGAATGTTGTGACGAGCGGCGATCTGCAGCATCTCGGCTCGACGGTCGGGGGAGGCCGTGATGCCGCTGGGATTTTGGTACGTAGGTACGGTGTAGAGCAATTTGATTCGTGCGCCCTGCTCAGTCAGGCGATCGATGGTTTCGGTCAGTGCGGCGGGCGACAATCCGTCGTCATCCATCTGCACGTGCACGATCCGGCACTGGTAGGACCGGAAGACACCCAGGGCACCGACGTAGGACGGCGACTCGACCAACACGACGTCGCCCGGATCACAGAAGATGCGCACCACCAGGTCCAGTGCCATCTGGCTGCCGGTGGTCACCACGACGTCGTCGGGATGCCCGTTGATGCCAGACAACTGCATCACTTCGCAAATCTGCTCGCGCAGGTGCTCGTCCCCTTGACCGGACCCGTACTGCAGGGCAACGGCACCGCGGTCGCGGATCATCGCAGCGACCGTGTCGGCGAGGATGTCCAGCGGAAGAGCAGAGACGAACGGCATTCCCCCGGCTAGGGAGACGACCTCGGGCCGCGATGCCACGGCGAACAGCGCACGGATCTCGGAGGCAGTCAGGCCGGCCGACCGGGCAGCGTACGAATCGACCCACGGATCGAGCCGGGACCCACCCCGGGGCATGGCTGCCGGAGAGTTCACAGGCGTCATGGCTCTACCATGCCTTACATAGTCAGGTGAGGCCATGGAGGTCGACGATGCGCGACGTGTTGAAGTTGCTCGGTGTGGTCGTTCTGGGATTGGTGGCGGGATTCGTGCTTGCCCTCATTGCTCCGCGTCGGGTTCGTCGATAGGCGAGAAGAACGACACGGCCGCCGCAGCGATGGCCTCGGCCAGGGTGTCCCGGAATCTCGGCTGCGACAACCGAGCGGCATCGCCGGCGTGCGTGAGGTAGCCAACTTCCACCCGCACGGTGGGCATGGAGGTCAGGCGCAGCATGTCCCACGTCTTCGGGTGGCTGTGGCAGTCGACCAGGTCGGTTCGGCGGATGATCTCGGACTGCACGATGGCCGCGAAACTGCGGCCCAACTCGCTGGCGTTGCGCGCGCTGCCGTAGTAGTAGGTGGCGGCGCCGTGCAGGCGCTGGCTTGGGCCACCGTCGGCGTGCAGCGAAATCACCAGGTCAGCGGCGACATCGTTGGCCATGGCCGCCCGCTCAGCCTCGGTCACCTCGCGGTCCAGGAAGCGGGTGGGGGGCCGCGTCAGGAGCACCTGGGTGCCGATTGCCGCCAGCCGGCCCTCAATGCGGCGGGCCAGATCCTCGGCGATCACGGCCTCGGACAGACCGTGACCCTCGACGCCCGGGTCGACCCCGCCGTGCCCTGGGTCGAGCACGATCATCTTGTCGGTGATGCCGGTGCGGTTGGCGGCATGGGCGTGTTCGTCCCACAAGCGCTCCGGTGTGCCGCCCTTGACCGTGCGGTCGAGGCGTTGCAGCGCCACCACCGTGTTCCAGCCACAGGTGCCGTCGGCCGTCATGCCGACGTTGCGCTGGAACTCTCGCAGGGCAGCGTCGGTGCTGGAACCGAAGATTCCGTCAACCCTGCCCAGGCTGAACCCGAGGTCCGAGAGGCGTCGCTGCAAGTCCTCGACGTCATCGCCGACGTGCGGGTGGGCAGCGGAGTACCACAGGACCCTGTCGCCGAGGCGCCAGCGGGCCTCTTCCAAGTGGCGGAAGGTGGTGGGCCCGACGACTCCGTCCACGCTGATCCGGCGCTCCTGCTGGAAGGCCCGCACAGCACGGTCCGCACTCTGATCGAACTCAACTCCGCCGCCGTCATTGGGCAAGTAGCCCAGACGCACGAGCCGGGCACGCACCTCGGCGACGATGGGACCGCGGTCGCCGAGGGAGGCGTGGACAACCATCGTCGTGATTCGGACGGTCAGCCGAGATAGTCGGACAGCTCGCGCAGGAGCGCCTGCTTGGGCTTGGCTCCCACGATCTGCTTGACCAGCTGTCCACCGGAATACACGTTGAGGGTGGGAATGCTGGTGATGCCCGCGGCCGCCGCGGTGACGGGGTTCTCGTCCACGTTCAACTTGGCGATGGTCAAGGAGTCGTGTTCGTCGGCGATCTCGGCCAGGATCGGTGCGACCTGCTTGCAGGGGCCACACCAGGCCGCCCAGAAGTCCACGAGTACCGGCTTGTCCGAACGCAGCACGAGGTCGTCGAAGTCCATGTCGGTAACGGTCACGGTCGCTGTCATGTTGTCTCCGAATCGAGGGGTGGCCGCGAGGCCGGGGGTCAGTGAGCTAAAGCAAGAGTAGGTGTTAGGCCTGGTCCGCGAGCCACCGCTCGGCATCAAGGGCGGCGGAGCACCCGGTGCCAGCGGCGGTGACGGCCTGCCGGTAGGTGTGATCGACGAGGTCGCCACAGGCGAACACCCCGTCGAGGTTGGTGGCTGTGCTGCCGACGCGGGTGATGACGTACCCCTCGTCGTCGAGCTCGACCTGGCCCCTGACCAGTTCGGATCGGGGGTCGTGGCCGATCGCAACGAACAGGCCGGTGATCGGAACGGTGACCTCCTGGCCGGTCTTGAGGTTGCGCACGACCGCGGCCTCAAGCTTGGCGTCCCCGACCAGGCCGATGACGGCCGAGTCCCACATGACCTCGATCTTGGGGTGGTCCAGAGCACGTTGGGCCATGACTTTGCTGGCGCGGAACTCGTCGCGCCGGTGCACGATGGTCACCTTCGAGGCGAACCGCGTCAGGAAGGTGGCCTCCTCCATGGCCGAGTCGCCGCCGCCGACGACCATGATCTCCTGCTCGCGGAAGAAGAAGCCATCGCAGGTGGCACACCACGAGACGCCGTGGCCGGACAGCCGCTTCTCGTCGCTCAACCCCAGTTCGCGGTAGCCGGAGCCGGTGGCGAGGATTACTGCGCTGGCCAGGTACTCGTTGCCGGCTGAGTCCACGACCCGCTTCACCGGTCCGGAGAGGTCGACCTCGCAGACATCGTCGGTGATCAACTCGGCGCCGAACTTCTGCGCCTGCGCGCGCATCTTCTCCATCAGTTCCGGACCCATCACGCCATCGGGGAAGCCGGGGAAGTTCTCGACCTCGGTGGTGTTCATCAGCGCGCCACCTGCGGTGACGGCACCTTCGAACACCAACGGTTCGAGCTGGGCCCGTGCGGCATAGATCGCCGCAGTGTAGCCGGCCGGGCCAGAGCCGATGATGATCAAGTCGCGCACGTCGGTGGGCATTCCACTCCCTGGTGAGGTCCTGCGGGTTTGTGCCGGTGCAACGATCCTAGGCGGGGGGCTATTCCGGTTGCGTCGCGCCACCGGAGATCATGTTGGCCACGTCACGATGGCGCACCTGCGGATCCTCCTGGCTGCACCGCACGCCCACGACGACGACGTCGGCGGTGCCGTCATCATTGCCGTCGAGGTAAGCCAGCACTGCCACGGGTGCGTTCTGGAACCGGGCCAGGTCCAGCAGGGCGAGGTCCTGCGGGGGATTGCCCACGCCGGCCAGACACGAGCGGATGCCTGCCTCGGTGGCGGCGAACGTGGTTCGCAGCGCATCGGTCGGGGCCCTGCTGGGCAGGGTTGCACGGCTTGAACTGATGGTGGCCGGCACCATCGTGGTGAGGTTCTGCACGGAGTAGTCGGCACCGGAGGTGATCGGGACGACGGCCGCTGCGGTGTCGGTGGGGCCGCTGGCGGACCCAGCCGCGACCGACCCGGCATCCGGAGTCGAAGGCATCGTCTCGACGTAGACCAGACCTGCCAGGCCGATGGCGGCCACCCCGGCCGCTGCCGCCCACCACCGGCGCGACGACCGGCGGGCACGGCGCTCGGCCTCGAGGTCCGTCACCGGGGCGCTGGGAGCAGCGGCCGCCGTGGCGTGTTGCCGTTGCACGGATTCTGCGCGGATCACGGCCAGGAGGTGGTCGGAGATGTCCGCCGGCATGGCGGGGGCGGGGAGGTCCGCCAGGTGGGGAAGCAGCCAGTCGCCAGCAGTCGGATCCGCCGCAGCCTGATCGTCGCTCACGTGGTGCTCACCTCCCGTCCTCCTGCGGTCCCGGTGGTGTGACGTCCGCGTGCTGGTCGGGGTTCCCGCTCGGTCGAAGGGGGGCCAGCCGCAACGCCAACTTGGCCCGTCCGCGCGCGCAGCGGCTCTTGATCGTGCCCGAGGGAACCCCGAGAATCGTCGCTGCCTCATCGACTCGGTAGCCCTGCACATCCACCAGCACGATCGCCATACGTTGGTCCTGCGACAAGTCGGCGAGGGCGCGTTCGAGTTCGATGGACAACTCCTTGGCGGAGATCGCGTCGTGGGGGTCGGCGAGGGTGTCGTGGCCGGATTCGGGATCGGTACCGGGCAGCGGCACGGTGGGGCGGGATCGCCGGCGCCGCATGCGGTCCAGACAGGCGTTGACCACGACGCGATGCAACCAGGTGGTCACTGCCGCGTCGCCGCGATAGGAGCCGGCACCGCGGAAGGCCGAGATCATGGCGTCCTGTAGACCGTCCGCGGCCTCCTCCGGATCCGAGGTTGTGCGCAAGGCGACGGCCCACATGCGGTCCTTGTGCCGGGTGAACAGGACTTCGAAGGCACTCGGATCACCTCCGACGTGGGCCGCGATCAACTCCTTGTCGGAACGATCATCGATCACCGGCCGCCGTCCTCGGCGCCGCCGTAGAGGGTGGCCGAGCGGATGCCCGCCCGATAGCCGGTGTCCCACGACGAATCGGACGTCTCGGACATCTTGGTGATCCAGATCAGGACCGCTCGCGACTCCGCCGCCCGCGGAATGCGCACGAACACCGAGTCGCCGGCACCATGCACATCGGCGACGGGGAAGAAGTCCTCCAGTTGACCCTGGGGATAGTCGCCGACCGCCACGGTGAAGTCCGTGGACGTGCCGGTCAGCTCGAGGTCGATGGCCGAGATCGCGTGCGGTCGCCCGAGGTCGAAGACCACCCCCACGCCGCGTTTGCCGCCTACATCGGCGGTGAAGTACGACTTGGTGGTCCACGCCGTGCCGGGGTCGCCGTCGATGACGTTCGACAGCAGGTGGGGGTATTCCGTGCCGTCGCCGTCGGGATCGAGCGTGAACATGCCGACGACGGGCAGGGCCTTCTCACCGTGGCCCAGGGGCTCAGTCCCGCCAGCGTCCGTCGCCGAGGACAGGCGGCCGTCGTCGGTGTCCAGGGCGATGGCAGTGCCGTCACTCGGGGCGCGGTCCTGGGATGCCTGCGTGATGCCGACCATCGTCACCCCCGCGACGGCGGTCACAACGACGGCGGCGGTGGCGATCCGCATGCCTCGGGTGATCGTGCGTTCGCGTCGCTGCCGGGCGGCCGTGCGGGTGGCAAGTTCCTCACGGGCCACCGCGAGGGCGGCCACCAAAGTGCGGGTGTCGGCCGTGCCGGCAGCGGCGTCGCGCAGACCGCGGGTGACTAATTCGTCGAGATTCGTCGGGATGTCCGCCACCAGTCTGCTGGGCGGGGGAATACGGGCGATGGCGGTGCTAGTGGCGCCGTCGCCGAGGTCCTCCGGCCAGGTTCCGGTGAGGCACAGATACAGCAGCCCTACGAGTTCCGCCGCGTCGGCGGCTTGCCAGGCGGCCTGGTCGGGTTCGCGCAGGTGCATAGCCGCATCCACCTGGAAGCCGCGGAGTTTGACCTGTCCGATGCCGTCGAGGTGCACCACATTGGGGTGCAGCCGGCCGTGGCTCAGGCCGGCGTCGGCCAGGGCGATCAATGCCTGCCCCACCTGCCAGACGATGTCGACGGATCGGCGGGGGTCGAGGGGATCGCGTGCGAGGTAGGAGAGCGTGGGCAGGTCGGTCCACTCCGACACGATGGCGACTGCCGGGCCATCGGCAACGATATCGAGAACCGGCAGCAACGACCGGTGCTCGACGCCCGCGGCGCGGATGGCCGCCTGCCGCACGCCCTGCGCCCGTGGGGTGTCCGTGGCGACGAGGCGAATGCTGACCGGGCGGCACAGACGCTCGTCGTAGCCGCGCCAGATTTGGGCGGTCGGACGCACCCGAATGTCGTCGGCCAGGCGGTAGCGTCCGCCCAGCACGTCACCCGCGCCGAACTGCGACAGGCTCGACTGCATGACTACAGCCTAAACGTCGGAGCCGCCGCTACGACGCAGGATCGGCACACGTTGGCGCACGAGGGCCAGTCCGTCGTCGATTTCCCGCACCCGCAGCAGCCGGCAGACCACCACGTAGGTGAGGGCGATAGCCGCCCCGCCGCAGGCCAGGGTGACCAGAGCGAGCACCGGCCGGCCGGCCAGGCCCAGGTCGAGCGCATCTCCGGTGACGCGGCTGAACACCGTCCGCAGGCCCAGGCTGACCAGGAAGCCCACCACCCCCGCGACCACCCCCGCGAGCAGCATCCGGGCCAGGGCGGCCGCCGTCGCCTTGGTGTGCAGGCCGTTGAGACGTCGGGCCAGCCACCACCAGGCGACGAGAATCGCCAACCAATAGGCCACCGACTCGCCCAGGGCCAGGCTGGCCACCTTCAGGCTGGTGGGGGCGAGGCTGTAGAACAGCACCGCGAACGTCACCAGCAGCAGGCTGAAGATCACCGTGACGAAGAAGGGCGATCGGGTGTCCGACAACGAATACCACCCGCGGATCAGCATGTAGAACAAGGCGAACGGCAGGGAACCGAGCGCGAAGGTGGACACCACGACGCCGGTGTAGGTGGCGGAGGCACCCGACCCCGCGCCATAGTTGAACACCAGGGTGGTCAGCAGCGGGCCGAATGCCACCAGCACCGCCGAGGCCGGGATGATCAGCGCCGCCACCAGGCGCGCGCCGCTGCTGAGCTGGTCGGCCACCCCGCGCAGGTTGCCGTCGGCCGCGGCGTGGCTCATCCGCGGCAGCATCGCGGTCACGATGGAGATCGTGATCACCGAGTTGGGCAGCTGGAACACCAGGTAGGCCTTGTCGAAGGTCATCAGGCCCTGCGCGACCGTGCCCTCCTCGGTGGCCAGGATGTTGGCACCCGTGGCCAGGCGGGTGGTCACCAGCAGAGCGACTTGGTTGGCGAGCACCATCGCGACGGTCCAGCCGGCGAGTTTGGCGGTGGCGCCGAGGCCGGAGCCCCGGAAGTCGAATCGTGGCCGGTAGCGAAACGAGACCCGACGCAGCACCGGGATCAGGATCAGCGACTGCACCATCACGCCCAGCGTGGTGCCGATTCCCAGCCAAGTGATCTGCGCCGGGGTGATGGTCGCCACCGTCGTGCTGGAGCCGGAGTACCACAGGAACCCGATGGCCATCGAGATCACGATCACGTTGTTCGCGATGGGGGCGAACATGGGCATGGCGAAGTGCCCGCGCGAGTTGAGCACCTGCGAGAGCATCGTGTAGAGGCCGTAGAAGAAGATCTGTGGCAGGAAGAACCGGGCGAAAGCGACGGCGACCTCGTAGTCGCGCACGGGATAGTCGTCCGGGATGTAGAGCCCGACGATCCACGGCGCGGCCAGCACCGACGCGATCGACAGCAGCAGCAGCACCAGGGCCGTGATGGTGATCAGCCGGTTGCCATAGGCGTCGCCGCCGTCGGCATCCTCCTTGAGGTGCTGGATCAACTGGGGCACGAACACCGCCCCGAGGGCACCGCCGACCAGCAGCAGGTAGATGGTGTTGGGCAGGGTGTTGCCCAGGGTGTAGGCGTCGGCGAGGGTGCCGAAGCCGATCGCCGCGACGATGGCGATGTCGCGGCCCACTCCGGTGATCCGGGAGACGATCGTGCCCACGGCCATCACTGCGCTGTTGCGCAGCATGCCGGCATCGGTGCCGGCGGTCGGGGAGTCTGAGAGGACCTCGCCGGGGCCGTCCTCCGGCGGCTCGCCGAATTTCGCCTGCTCAGCCATTGTCTGACCCTCCCTTACCCCGCACGCGGCGCACGACACTGGCCCCGGCCATCAGGATCAACGCCCCGAAAGCCAGTGCCACGGCCCACGCCGCCACCCGCGAGTAGGCGGAGGTTCGCAACTCGAAGTCTTCCCCCGGTTCATACAGCTCGCCCTGGGGGGTGAGCAACTGGGCCGTCACCGTCAGTGGATCGGAGCCGACCACGCGCACCGGCACCTCCAGGCTCAGCCGCTGACCGGGCGGGATGGTGATGGGGTCGATCGGCGCCGGCTCGATCCGGTACGACGGGCTCGCCGACAAAGTGAGGCCCACCGTGACCGCCACCGTGAGGTCGTTGGACACCGTCACCGGCACCCGGCCCTGCTCGCCGGAGAACGACACCGTGCCAGCGCTGCTGATGCGCACCTTGTCGCGTTGGGCCTCGATCTGGGCCGTGGTGCGCCCCAGTAGCAGCGATCCCATGGCCGGATCCTTGCGCCAGGCGGCCGAGGAACTGCGCAGCAGGGCCTCCCGGTAGCCACGCAGGGAGTCCCCCGGCTGCACCGCGATATCGCCGATCTCGGCCAGGGTGTCGCCTGCCGCGGCGACGCCGGCCAGGTGATCTGCGGAGAGTTGCTCGGCCGTGGTCACCTCCGAGGACGTCAGCAGTTCACCTTCCGGCGCCGTGGCCTCGAGTGCGGCCACGGTGGCCCCCAGCGTTTGCAGCCGGGCGTATTCGGCGCCGTCAAGTGCCGTCAGCAACTCG
>JAUPKO010000608.1 GCA_030837395.1 Actinomycetota bacterium
GCCGACGCCGACCACCCCCGTTGAGCCCCTGCCGGAGATCTGCCGGACAGTGGACACCAAGCTCAACAACGGCAGCTTCGAGAACCCGGAGATCCCCGCCAAGACGTACCGCATCATGAACGAGACGAGCGTCCCCGGCTGGCGGACCACCGCAACTGACGGTGCAATCGAGCTGTGGTCGACCGGCTTCAACGGAGTCGCGGCAACAGTCGGCAACCAGTTCGCTGAGATCAACGCGAACATGCACTCCGAGCTGTACCAGAACGTCGTCACCGTCCCCGGCCAGAAGCTCACCTGGTCCCTGCTGCACCGCGCTCGTGGCGCCGGTTCAGTCGGCGACACGATGAGCGTCAACATCGGCCCGGCCGGCGGCGACGCCACCTCGACGACCACGTTCACCGACACCCTCGGCGAAGGATGGGTGCGCCACACGGGCACCTACACCGTGCCGGAAGGCCAGACACTGACCCGCTTCGGGTTCAAGTCCGGTGCGACCGCGTCCGGGTCGAAGAGCATCGGCAACTTCATCGATGACATCTACTTCACCCGCACCGAGTGCGTGCCCGCCAGCGTCACCCCGGCAGGCACGTACGAGGCACCCGACCGCCCCTGACAGCTCCTAGGGAACTGTTCACGCGTCCGTATGCAGCGGGAGCGAGGCAGGTCAATGTCAGACCCCCCAGGCAGACTGGGGACCACAAGGCGGCCACTGAGTGCCGCGCCGAACTGAAGGAGCACCTGTGAACGAGAACACCCTGACCCTGGCCGGCCGCCTCACCGCGGACCCCGAACTGCGCTTCACCCCGTCGGGTGCAGCCGTCGCGTCGTTCACCGTCGCGCACAACGACCGCACGTTCGACAAGACCACCAACGAGTGGAAGGACGCCGGCGAGACCCTCTTCCTGCGCTGCTCCGCCTGGCGCAAGACCGGTGAGAACGCCGCCGAGTCCCTGCGCAAGGGCGACGCTGTGTTCGTGACCGGGCGCCTCAAGCAGCGCTCGTACGAGACGTCCGACGGTGAGAAGCGCACCGTCGTCGAGCTCGACGTCGACACCCTGTCGGTTCCGCTGGACCGCTACAGCGTGCAGATCAACCGGGAGTCCCGCCAGCCCGCGATGGCCGGCGCCGGCGCCCCCGCGTCGAGCGACCCGTTCGACGAGCCCCCGTTCTAACCCCCTCCCGGACCCGTTAGGGTCCCCACGGTCGAAGCCCCGCCGGTGTCTCCCCCGTCACCTGGTGGGGCTTCGTCATGCCCGGGTCAGTTGCCGAACTCCTGGGCCTGCCAGTCGGCGAAGCCGCCGGAGAACAGCGTGGGAATGGCGTCCTTGCTGGACACCTGGGCAATGGCCCACGTCTGGTTGATCAGGGTGCCGTTGTCGAACGTGTAGTCGGGGTCCAGCCCCTTGCGGGCGAAGTCGGCGTACTCGTCCATCCACGCGTCAATGTGTGCGAGGTAGTCCTCACGTGCGCGATCCATCGCGGTATGCCAGGGCAGGGCGGACTGCCGGGACATCTCGGCCTGGACGACGGCGAGGTCCACCGACGCCTCCTCAGCGACCGCGCCGAACTTCTTCCACTGGGCGATGAACCCCTCCGGGGTGGTGTTCGAGGTGCCGGTCTCCTTGACGATCTCGTCGTACCGAGCACCGGCCACTTCCATGACGTCCTCGGCGCGCGTGGTGGCTGACTGGAACTGCGCATACTCCTGGGCGCGGACGAACTGGTCCGCGACGTACAGGCCACCGGCCAGCACGACCAGAAGACCCGCGGCGACCACGGCGACGATCAGGCCGATGACGGCCCAGTTCCGGGAGGGGTGCGCCGGTGGCACGCTCAGTGGCGGTGGCGGCGGCGGAGGGGGTGGCGGGATCTGCGTCACGACGGCATCGGTCCGAGGTTGAGTGCGGCCATGGTCAGTAGCGGGTCGAGGGTGAGCTTGCGAGGCTGATGAGGTACAGCACGCCGAAGAGGATGCTGATGCCCAGGGCGACCCAGCCGAGGATGAACCCGGCCTTGGCGATGCCCCCGTTGGTCGCCAGCCCGGTCTTGGCGCGCTTCATGCCCGTGTTCCCGAAGACGATGGCCAGGATCGCCAGGATGCCGCCGCCGCACAGGCAGACCGCGATGATCCCGATGACCAGGCTGGCGGTGCCCAGGCCGTTCTGCTCGCCCTGCACCACCGTCTGCCCGACCCAGCGGCGCCCGTCCCAGGTGAGGCCCGTGTACGCCCCGGTGCCGGGCTGCCCGACGACCGGGCCCGGCGGGGGCGGCGGCGGCACAACCGGGACCCACCGCTGCCCGTCCCACCGGTATCCGTTGGCCTCGTCGCCGATCTCGTACATCCCTGCTCCCCCCGGAACCTTCACGTGCCTGTCCGTGAGACTAGCTGCGGCAAGCGCCTGTAGAGACGTGTACCGCGAGAAGGCCGGCGCGACGTTGCTGCTCGACGAGCACTGCTGACCCCGCCCAGGTCGTGCTGCGCGGTCACAGGCCGCGGACATGACAACGCCCCCTGGCGACCGGAAGGCACCAGGGGGCGTTGCGTCGTGGGGGTCAGGCAGCCTTCGGCTGGGCCTCCCGCTCGTCCTTCGCGGCGACCTTCGCGGTCAGACGGGCGATCACCGTGTCCGCCTCGAGTGAGGTCAGGTCGCTCACGGCCGTGATCGGGCGGCCCACGATCGCCGTGAGGCCCTCGAACTTGCGCTCGACGGCGGCCTCGCCCAGGCGGGCCACGAGGTCCTCGACCTCGAGGATCTGCGCCGAGGAGGCCAGTTCGCCCTCGGCAGCGACCGCGGCCTCGACCTCCGGCGACGCGGCAGCTGCCGCGTCGGCAGCGGCCTGCTCCTTGGCCTTCCTGGCGATCGCGGTCTTCATGACCCGGACTACGGCAGCGGCCTCGACCTCGTTCAGGTCGGTCACCGCGTCGAGGGGACGCTTGGCGATCGTGATCACACCCTCCAGCAGGTCGGCCTCGTCCTTGCCGAGGTCCTTGCCCAGGGCCACGATCTGCAGGATCTGCTCGTTGCTCGCCGCCGGGATGGGCTTCTCCACCGTGGAGGAGATGTCATCCTTCGACCACAGGTCCAGTGCGACCCCGAAGCGCATCGCGGCGTTGCGGATCGCGTTGCCGATGCTGCCCTTGACCTTGTCGTACGCGTCGCCGCCCTGCGGCTCGCCGTAACCCAGCCGGGTCACCCCACACACGGTCAGACGGATCCACAGACCGCCCTTGTCGTCAGTTGCCGGCAGGCCGTCCGGGCCGAAGGCGACCGGCTCCCAGTTCCAGTGCGGGTCAACCTCGAGCAGGCGCTGCGTCACCGCGGCATGCCCGACGAAGTCCAGGGTGGTGCCGCCCTTGGGCAGCTTGGAAATGGCCGAAGACGGGAACGGGGTCCGCAGCGCAGCTGCCTTCTCCGCAGTCATCAGGGTCTCGCTCATGAGGGGTGTTCCTTCCGGTTGGTGGTGCTCGTTGCCTATCGGCGCTTGTAGGTCTGACTGTTCGCGCTAACCTCACTATCGCAAGGGGGTGTGACATTCTTTCCGGTAGTGTGTACCTCGGGAAGCGTGAACAGTTCCCCCCCAGGCGGGGTCTGGTGCCGGTGACTGTGGCGCTTGCCCCCTCCC
>JAUPKO010000609.1 GCA_030837395.1 Actinomycetota bacterium
ACAGGAGTCGGCCGATGACCACTCCCACATTGGCGGGGACATGCCATTCGGCCTGGCCACGACGCCGCTATCCCCGGCTGCCCGGCGGCTGCCGGCCTCCGACACCACAACAGAACAAGGAGAACAACACCGTGACCGACGACGCGCTCGTCTACTCGCCCGACAGGCCCTGGCTCCCGCCGGCCATCCCCCTCGATTTCCCGAAGGGCCGGCTCACCCCCGAGTGGGTGGGCGAGGTCGTCAAGGGAACCGTCGCGGCGCCCCTGGACCTCGTGCTGCGATCCCACCTGGTCAAGATGCGACCCAACGACGTGAACTACATGGCGGCCTGGCGCACCTTCTGGAGGACGTTGGCGTTCGCCAACCGCCGGCAGGTTCTCGTGCTCCTGCAGGAGTGGCTGGCCGCCGCCCAGGCCGCCAGAGAACTCCCTGACCTTCCCGAGGAGGAAGCGGTCTGGATCCGCCGCTTCATCCCCAACGTCGAAAGCGGCATTGCCCGCCTGGAAAAGTCCCGCAACGAGCCGATGGCCTGGGCCGGCGCCCGCTACGCCAAATACCCTCCCGAACAACGAGCCCGCGTCGAAGCGCTCATCGGCGCCATCGTGTTGCACCGCGACGGCGACATCGACGACAACGAGCTCTACAACATCCTCGGATCGCTGCGAGTCGATCCGAAAGACCGCCGCGGCGGCATCGAGGAAGAAAACCTCGAGCGGATCATGGACGCCTGCATCGACGCCGAACCGCTGGACCTGGAATCCACCTACTGGATCCCCCCGGAGAATCAACGCCGGATCGACAAGAAGCGACGCCCCACCCGCCCCGACAGCAGCACCTGATCGGGCTGGCCGGCCCCGGCTTGGTCGCGATGGGCGGCACGGCAGCAACCGGGACGGGGACGTGACGTTTGCCCTGGTCACCCTGGTCACCCTTGTCAACCGCAAGAGTTAGCAGCCGGATGGGCGGCGAAGCGGGAACACCTGTGCCCTAACGGATTACGCAACAAATCCCCCAGATTTGCCTAACTTGTCGGTGCCATGACCTATAGTGGTGGGTAACACGGCAGGCGCGACCTGCCACCCCATCCGGCCAGGCCCGCGAGGCCCGGTCACCTACCTCCCAGGAGGCCGCTATGTCGACTGCCATCACCATCACCGGCGTCGCCCGTCTCGCCGGATCGGCCCACGGGGTCGTGCGCGACGGCGAGCAGGCCGTCGCCTGGACCGGCGAGGCCTCGCTGTTCCACCTGCAACCCGCCCTCGGCGGCTTCGACACGGTGGCGGTGTCCACCACCGCTGTTCCGCGCGTGCGGTTCGCCGGCAGCATCGAACGGGGCGTCGAGACCCTGATCTTCGGGGTGCGCGGCGACCAGATCGACTGGGCCGATCTGCCCGGCGGCGGGTTCAACACCACCGCCGCAGAGGCGCTCGCCGAAGCGGGATACACCCTGGCCTGACAAGGCCACCCATTTTTGTCAGAGGCGTGCGATAGCGTCACTGACGTGCCGGGGAACCACACCGGCACACCACAACCGGTCGGGTCCGCGAGGCCCGGTCACCAACCGAGAGGGGTCAACCTCATGTCAGATCTCAACACCACGATCACCGTGATCGACGCCTGCGGCATGGCGCACGTCCCGGCCTTGCTCATCTCAGGCCCCGGCCAGGGCAAGAGCTCCTTGATCCGCGGATTGGCTGCGGCACAAGCGGTTCCGTGCGAGGTCGTGCTGGGAAGCCAGTACGAGCCGGTTGAAATCGGCGGCCAGCCCTACCTGGCCGCAGACGGCAGCGGCGTGCGCCGCGAGGCCCCGTCGTGGGCCAAGCGACTCAAGGAAGCCGGAGCCGGGTACGTCTTTTTGGACGAACTCACGACGGTCCCCGAATCCGTGCAAGGCCCCATGCTGACCGTGGCCCTCGACCGCATGGTCGGTGACCTCGCCCTGCCCGACGGTGTGCGCGTGGTGGCCGGTGCCAACCCGCCCGACCAGGCTGCGGGCGGCTACGACCTGTCGGCCCCGCTGGCAAATCGGTTCTGCCACATCACCTACACCCCTTCGGTGCAGGACTGGCTGACCGGCACCGCCGCCCGGTGGAAGGCCACCCCGGCCACCCGCGCCGTGGTCGCCAGCAACGAGCGCCGCAGCGCGACCCTGGCCTCGGTGATGGGCTTCATCAACCATCGCCCCGACCTGCTGGACAAGATGCCCGACAGCCCCGAGGAACGCGGCGGCGCGTGGCCGTCGCGGCGCACCTGGACGATGCTGGCCGACGTGCTCGCGTTCCTGCGGGCCGACGACCTCGCCGCCATCGAAACGGTGGTGTTCGGACTGGTCGGTGAGGGGGCCGGGTTGGAGTTCATCTCCTGGCTGGAGAACGCCGATCTGCCCGATCCCGGCGCAGTGACTGCCGATCCGTCCATCGTGGACTGGGCCAAGGAGCGCCAG
This sequence comes from Actinomycetota bacterium, assembly GCA_030837395.1. Classification (GTDB taxonomy): domain Bacteria; phylum Actinomycetota; class Actinomycetes; order S36-B12; family UBA10799; genus JACJWR01. Next base: position 2,444 of record JAUPKO010000609.1, read on the forward strand.
GATCGCGTGTGGGCGGTCCTCAACGGTGTGGTGACCCTGGCCGCTGAGCGGGGCACCGTCGAGGCGTTCCGCGCCGCGTGGAAGCCGCTGGG
>JAUPKO010000610.1 GCA_030837395.1 Actinomycetota bacterium
AGTTCGGCCGCGGTCGGGTCGGGCAGAACCTCGGCGAGGGCGGCGACTGCGGCCAGGCGGTCGGCCCGGATGCGGGCGTGGGTGCGGGGATCCGGGCGGAGCGGGTCGGTGGTCGGGTCAATCATGGTGGGTCTCCTCGTGTGGTTGGGTGTGGTGCGGCTGTCGATTCGTTCGCTGGTGGATGTCGTGGCACAAGTCTGCGAGCGGGGGGTGACACAAATGGGTCTGGTGATGGGACACGGCGATCGGTGGCGGGCAGGCTGGGGCGGGAGGTGTTGATGTCTGAGCAGCAGTCGGGGCCGGCGCGTCGCGATGCACAGCACCCCGGCGCCACACCGAAGGCACGTCGGGGGCGGCCGGCGGCCGGTCAGCATCGGCGCCTCGCGAGGCTGCTGGCCGCGCTCTCCCAACGGCCTGCGGGTTTGCCGCGGCGACGGCTGATGCGCACGATGGGCCTGCCTGACGACGCCACCGGGGTGCGGATCTTCCGACGGGACGTGCGGACGCTGACCGATCGCGGCTGGGACATCCGCTCAGTCCGCGTCGGGGACGAGCACCGCTACCGGCTGCATGTGATCGACCACCGAATCCGGCGCGTCTTCACCGATGCCGAGCGCCGTGAGCTGCTTCGGGTGGCCCGTAGTGCTGGACTCGGAGGCCTGTACGACGACCTCGAGCCAGACGCTGCCGACGCCCCCTTCGCCACGGGAGCGCTCGCGCCGGGTGATGTGGAGACGGCGCGGTACGCGGTGGCGCGGCGGTGCCTGCTGCGGTTCGTCTACCACGGCAAGGACCGACTGGTGCATCCCTATGAGGTGGTGCCGACGCAAGATCGCTGGTTGCTGCGCGCGCGTGGTGTGGGGGAGGAGGTGGTGAAGAAGTTCTTCGTCGACGAGATGGTGGGCTTACAGCCCGAGCCGCCGGGCAGCGCCGACCACGGGGGCATCCCGATGTCCGAAGGCACTCTGGACCCGGTGCGGTTCCGGGCGCACCCCAGCAGGGAGGTGGTGCTGTCAGCCGAGTCGGCCGACCTCCCCGACGTGGTCGCGGCGCTGGGGACGGGTGGTTACGACGTCGCCGGCGCCCCCGCGCTGGACGGTCGGGTGACCGTGACGGTGCGGACCACCCATCTGACGGGCCTGCTCATGCGCATGTTCGAGCTCGGGCCGCGGGTGCGGCTGGAGGGTCCGGCTGCGGCGAGGCGCGCGGCGCGTGAGCGGTTGGCCTGGTTCCTCAGGAGCCCATCGTGAGTGCGGGCAATGGCTACACCCCCTACGTGTTGCGCGTGTGCGAGGCGCTGCAGCAGCACGGCAATCAGTTGCCAATCGGCGATCTGGCCCGTGCGGTCGGCGCCACCGTGGCAAACCTGCGTGCTGAACTGGAGGCCTACGCGGACCTCGACGAATCGCCGTCGCTCAATCCGTTGGGCGGCGCGTTCCTATTCGTGATGCCAGCAGCGGAGGAGGTGGGTTTAGGTGCCGAGGCGGCGGGAGCCGGCGATGGCGCGGGTGCGGATGCCCGGGCCGCCAGCGGCGACGACGACGTCCCCAGGGCCAGCGACGCCGACGTGGTCCATCTGGCCGGATCCCCGGAGGACTTCCTGGGCGTCGAACGGTTCGACGCGACGGTGCTGGGCCCGCTCTACACCGCCGCGGAGGACCTCCTGGTGCAGGAGCCGGACAATGCGGCGCTGGCCTCGGCGGCCACCAAGCTGCGCGAGGAGTTCCTGCCCGGGGTGGCTCCGCGCCGGCACTACCACGCGCCAGTTGTGGCAGCCCTGGCCCGGGTGATTCGCGAGCGGCGTCGCGTCCGCATCGTGTATTCGCGGACGTGGGAGTCAGGGATGGGGGAGCGTGTGATCGAGCCGCACCGGTTGGTCCGCACCCGTCGTGGTTACGAGGTGGACGCCGGACCGATCGATGCGTCGGGGGCACTGCGTACGTTCCTGGTGGGGCGTATTCGGCAGATCGAGGTGCTCGGTGACACTTTCGATTGGCCGTCGGGCGCGTCCGAGCTGTCGCGGAGGTCGCGGGCCACGGTGACGGTGTCGGGGTTCGTGCCGCACAGCGGTCGGTGGGCCATCAACAAGTACGCCGAGGCGGTGCGCTGGGAGGAAGGCAAGGTTGGTGAGCAGGAGGCCTGGTTCGAAGCCCAGGTGCTGCCGCCGGTGCATCGGCGGGTGTCGCTGATGGTGATCTCGGCCGGGCCCGGCACGGTGCTCGACCAGGCAGAATACGACGCGGCGATCCACGACATGGCGCAGGAACTCGCTAACCACCACCGATTGGACGAGATGTAGGGAGGCGTCGCCGGCTCGCAACCGGTGGCCTCGGGGTGGTGGGCTTCGATCTCCACAGCGGCGCGTTGGGCTTCGTCGGTCGCGCTGCTATGCGAATTCGACCCGCAGGTCCAATTCGGCGTACGACCCGCAGGTCCAATTCGGCGTAGGAGTCGTGCCGTGTGCGGACGTGGCCACCCGAGGACGTCCGCAGCAGGTCCAGCCGGCAGGGGTCGGAGTCGAGGTTCTGGATCGAGACTTCCAGCAGGTCGATCAGCGGCCCTGCGGCGCTCACACCTGTCGCCGGAACGGACTGGCAGGGTAGGTGCCGAGGATCCGGATGTGGACGGAGAAGAACGCCAGCTCCTCCAATGCGAGGGCCAGTGGGCGGTCGTCGGGGTGGCCCTCGACATCGGCGAAGAATTGGGTGGCCGAGAACGTTCCGTTGAGTTGGTAGCTCTCGAGTTTGGTCATGTTGACGCCGTTGGTGGCGAAACCCCCCAGCGCTTTGAACAGGGCCGCCGGGATGTTGCGCACCCGGAAGACGAACGAGGTGATCATGGGGCCCTCGGAGGCGTCATGCTGGGCTGGTTCACGGGCCAGGACCAGGAAGCGCGTGGTGTTGGTGTGCTCGTCCTCGACGTCGGCGGCCAGCACGTGGAGGCCGTAGAGGTCCGCCGCCAACCTCGGGGCGAGTGCCGCGACGGTCGGATCTGCGGCCTCGGCGACCTCTCGCGCAGCACCCGCGGTGTCGTCGGCCACCGCGGAGGCCCAACCGTGGTCGGTGATGAGGCGGTGGCACTGCCAGAAGGCGTGCACATGGCTGCGCACGGTGGTGATGCCTTCGATGGTCGCACCGGGCACGCCGAGTAGTTGGAAATGGATGGGCAGGAAGCACTCCCCGACGATGTACAGGCCGGAGTCGGGCAACAGGTGGTGGATGTCGGCGACTCGTCCGGCGATCGAGTTCTCCACCGGGATCATCGCCAGGTCGGCCGTGCCCGACTCGAGGGCCGCAAAGGAATCCTCGAAGGTGGTGCACGGCAGTGGCGAGAGGTCCGGGAACATCTGCCTGCAGGCCGCGTCGGAGTTTGCGCCGGGTTCGCCCTGGTAGGCGATCCGACCGGTGGTGGGCAATCCGCCGGAGGTGGGAAGGTTCACGCGGCGAGGGTACGCCCCAGCCGTGGGGCTGCGGGCTTGGCGTCGGCGTCGTGTCGAATAGGGCCCTGCGTCCCGTCCCTGGACGCAGCCGCTGGCGATGTGCCGAATCACGCGGACATCGAGTGTCGATTCGACCCCGGAAACCGGCCCTCAAACCACACTCGATGAGGTCCAACC
>JAUPKO010000611.1 GCA_030837395.1 Actinomycetota bacterium
GCGGCCCTCCGCCACGACGACGGCGACGCCGAGCTCCGGCAGCGCCGAGATACCGATCACCGCTGGTGGCAGCACGGGGCCGAGCAGGCGCCACGCCAGCCAGACCAACCCGCCCGCGCCGGCCACGATGGCAACCTGCCGGGCCGTCAATCCGTACAAGACCTTGTCCGGCGCCTCGAAATCCCCGGGCACCTGGGCCTGCACCCCGTACTCACCGGCCACGGTTCACCCCCGAGTTGTCCCTTCCGGATTGCGGCCGGGCAGCAGATCGCCTCGTGCCGGGCTGCCCTGGACCGGGAGGTCGAGGAGGCGGCGATGGCGTGGTCGGCCAGCCGGTGCCCGACGGCTGCCCGCCCACCGGCCGTCGGCCCGGTGGCGGGTTCGGTGGCCACCCGGTCCCGGAGGGGCTGGTCTGACCAGATCCCGGCGTCGCGGGTGCGGGTCCTTGGCGAGCCGGCAGACCGGGTCTGGACAGCGGCCCTGCGTGAGGACGCGCCGTCCTCGGCTGGCCGGATGCAGCGCCACGGCGTCCCTGCCCGGGCCGGCCGGGGTGCAGGTGGATGTGCTGGTGCAGGTGACTGTTCGCCTGAGAGTGGGAGTGCAGATGGGTGATCGTCTTGTTGCTCCCGGCGGCTGCGGCGGCCCTGCCCCCACGACCGAGCAGGTGCCCGCCACGCAACCCGACCGCTCCCAGCAGCCGCTGGACGACCACGACCCGCACAATGTTGCCCAGCACGCTGGAACCGCGTCCCGCGGTCCCGCCGAAGGTCCGTGCCACCCACCGCGGGATCCGGATGACCAACCACAACAGATAACAGGTGATCATCAGGTTGAAGATCCCGTTCGGGTCGACCGGCAGACCCAAACCCCGCAGATTCGCGCTCGGCGTCAGCAGAGTCGCCACCGCCAGATGCAGAGTGACCCCCTGCAGCACCTGCACCAGCAGCAGGCCGCCCAGGCTGCGCCACCACAACTGGGCCACCGGTTCGGTGGCCGGCAGCGTGTGGCAGGCCAACGCGACCGGCCCGACCGCGGCGACCACGAGCAGCCCTAAGAGGCGCCCGAGCCAGGTGAACAACAGTGCGATCAACATCAGCAGAGCCAGCGCCTGCAGGATGCTCACCCACCCTGACAGGTTCCCGTGGAGGATCGAGCCGGTCAGGATCCGCCGGATCTGCCCGAGCGCCTGCGTCGAGGTGAACGGGGCGCCGACCAGCGCGGCGGTGACCGCGTTCACGAACGTGATCGCCCCGCGCACGATCGGGATGGCCAGGTTCGCCAGGGTGAACCCGATCAGCAGCCGCGGCGTCAGCTCTTTGAGCGAGTACCGGTCTTGAATGCTGCCGTGGGTCATCGCCAGTGCCCCTGCCACGGTGACGACAAGAGCCATGCACCCGTTGGCGACCAGTTGCGCTTGCCCGGCCGCGTACTGGACCTGGGGCAGCGTGGTGACGTCGGGGCTGGCCAGCAGGGTGGTCGACAACACGCCGAGCGCCCAGTTCAGTCCGGCCTGCACGACGGTGCCGAGCCCGGCCAGGACGGCGGCGAACAGGGCGCTGATGAGGTCGTTCACCCAGCCGCTCATGTCACACCCCGAGGAGACCCTTGATGATCGATACCACCAGTGGGGCGAGCAAGGCCATCGCGTAGCCCAGACCGGCGGACTTGAACGCGCCCTTGGCCTTCTCGATCTCGCCGGGGTCGCCGCCGGCCGCGACGTACCGGACGCCGCCGATGGTCAGGAACAGCGTCGCCAGCGCCGCCAGGATCCCCACCAGCCACGCGGTCGCGTTGGCGAGGATGGTGTCCAGCCGGGCGGTCGCCGAGCCCGAATCCGGGCTCGCGGCATAGGCGGGGACCGCCCACACCACGATCAGCGCCACCGCGCAGGCCGCCGACCGCAAGACGACGCGAGCCCGTGCTCGAGCGGTCGGGGAGAACCGAATGTTGTGGGGCGTGTGTGACCGGTGGCCCACGGGCGTGGGTCGCCACTTCGGCAACGACAGAGAGATCGGCAACGAGGGGGAGATACGGCGGATCATGTCAGGTCACCTCCGGACCACGCGGCGGACAGCGCCGCACCGACACCAGTGGTGATCGCTCGCGGAGCAGGCGGTGAGCCGTCCTCCTTTCCCGGGTGCGGCAGGCCGGAGACGTGACCGTGACCGGGCGATGTGCCCACCCCGCGAGCGATCGGAGACCCATCCCGGATCGGGACGGGATCTCCACCCTGCAAAGGCGGCCCTGTGAGCCTGGGATGACAGGCCGGTCGGCTCACACCGGCCAACACGCCCTCGGCGAGGGCGTCGCGTAGGCGGTGTTCTGCGCGACGGCGGCGGACCACGACCGTGTTGGTCGCCTCGCCGAGTTCGGCGGCGACGTGGGCGACCGGGACGTCCTCCAGCCGGGTCACCCCGATCAGCCACGCCTCCTGACGCGACAACACCCCCGCAGTGATCGCGGCGGCCAGGACGAAGTCGGGGTGCCCCCACGGCGCGTGCGGGGCGTGAGAGGCGAAGCCGCACGGTGCGGCGCCCGCGAACGGCGCGTCCTGAAGCACCTGCCGCATCCCGGCCCGATACCCCGCCCGCACGAGCCGTCCGCACAATCCCCGGCAGGTCACGTCCACCGTGTGCAGGGCAGCCACGAAGCCCTCCAGGACCGCGGACTCCAGATCCTCTCTCGCCCGGGCGCAGGGGCCCGCCAGTACGCCGACCTGACGGCGCAACCCGGGCAGGGCCATCCCCACCGTGGCCACCAGCCAGGACGAGCCGTCGGTGCGGGAGCGCAGTATGAGCACCCGCCACACGGCGTCCCGGGTGGCCTGCGGAACGCTCGGGCTCAGCACCAGGCCCCGTAGCGCAGGGAGCGGGATAGGCCCGTCGGGCAGGCCCTCGCCCGGGTCGGGGTCCAGGTCAGTGCGCCGCAGGACCAGTCCGGCAGGCTCGGCGGTGGTCACCGCGAACACCCGCTCCACCACGCGCAAAGCCGAGCAAGAGTTCCCTACGCCAGTACGTGTTCTCATCCTCTGCCTCCAGGATTGGCCGGCCGCCGCATCCCCGGGACGGGACACGGCCTGTGCCCCCAGTAGGCGGATCCGGCTGTCACAGCCGGCTCACGCGAACCTGTCCCGTCGTCCAGCCGCCCCGGCGTTGACACGGCCCCGTCGCTGGGGCGACCCCGCAGGTCAGGCCTGTCACCGTGCCGTCCGCTACCGCCAACAGCGCCCCCTAGGGGCGCACGCTGGTTGGACAGCGCGGACGGCTCACAACCGCAGGCCAGGACGGGTTCCCCGGCGCGTGATCTCCTGTCACGCCGTGGGAACCGCTCGCTTGTGGAACCGGCGCCTCGGGCAGCAAGGGGCGTCCAGGTCGGCAGCCCTGCGCCGTGAGCCGGGCCGTCGCGGCGTCACCGCGACCCCGAGGCTGACCTGCCGCTGTGAGTGCGTGTGAGCCGGTGTGA
>JAUPKO010000612.1 GCA_030837395.1 Actinomycetota bacterium
CCAGATCGGCATGCTCGCCCATGCAAACAGCATCGCGGTCGTTGCCGAGTCGGTGGAGCATGTGCCGGCCGGTACCCCCCTGACGGTGATGCGTCTCGATGTGGACCACGGCGTATGACTCAGGGCGACCGGGATCCGTCGAGCGCGACCGGCGGTCAACGGCTCAGCCACGTGGCGGAGGACGGCTGTGCGCGGATGGTCGACGTCAGCGCGAAGCAGCCCTCGGCCCGGTTCGCCACCGCCACCGGCCGAGTCCGGCTGAGTCCGGAGGCCGCGACGGCGATCCGGGAGCAGGCCCTGCCCAAGGGCGACGTGCTGACGATTGCGCGCGTAGCCGGCATCCAGGCCGCCAAACGCACATGGGAACTGATCCCGCTGTGCCACCCCATCGGTCTGACCGGGATCGAGGTCGATGTGGAGTTGGACGGCGACGTGGTCCAGGTCGCCGCGACAACCCGCACCCACGACCGCACCGGCGTGGAGATGGAGGCGCTGACAGCGGTTGCGGTCGCGGGGTTGACCATCATCGACATGGTGAAGGCAATCGATCCCGGCGCGACCATCACCGACGTGTCGGTCGCAGTGAAAGGTGGCGGCGTGCGCGGGGAGTGGCGGCGGGAGTCACGGGAATGACCGCCGACCCGGCCGACCACGCTGGTGCTGGTGCTGGTGCTGGTGCTGGTGCTGGTGCTGGTGCTGGTGCTGGTGCTGGTGCTGGCACGCCGACCGCGCTGGCCATCACCGTCTCCACCCGCGCGGCGCGAGGTGAATACGCCGACCGCACAGGTCCCGTGCTGGTGGCAGCGCTGCGAGACATGGGCTTTGACACGCCGGATGCTCTCGTCGTACCTGATCTGGCGAACGCCGGCGAGGAGTCCCTGGACGACGCTCTGCGCAGCGCGATCGCGGCCGGCACGGACGTGATCCTGACAACGGGAGGCACCGGCATCACCGTCGATGACGTCACCGCCGACGTGACCGCCAACGTCTCCCGAACCCTCGGCGGACGTGACGTCCCCGGCATCCCGGAGGCGCTGCGGGCGGCCGGAGTCGCCGCCGGCGTGCCCACGGCGGTGCTCTCGCGCGGGGTGGCGGTGATCGTGGCGCGGACGCTGGTAGTGAACCTGCCGGGGTCGCAGGGTGCCGTCAGCGACGCCATCAAGGTGCTGACCCCGGTGTTACCTCATGCGGTAGCGGAGTTGCGTCGGCCGCGTCCCGCCCGAATGGTGGGGACATGACCCGCGGATGGCCGATGGAGCTCAGCGACGGTGACCTGCTGATTCGCCCATTGTCGGCCTCGGACAGCCGAATGTGGTCGGAAGTCAGACGCCGGAACCTGGCCTGGCTGACCCCGTGGGATGCCACCAGCCCGCCGGAGGCCGCGGAACAGCCGCCGACCTACCGACAGATGGTGCGACACCTGCGTCAGGAGGCCAGGGAGGGTCGGACGATGGCGATGGCGCTCGTGATCGGGGGTCGCTTCGCCGGGCAGATCACGCTCGGCGGCATCTCGTGGGGGTCGCTTCGATCCGCCTACATCGGCTATTGGATCGACGAGGCCTACGCCGGTCGCGGGTACATGCCGCGGGCAGTGGCGATGGTGTCCGACTACGCCTTCTTCCGGCTCGGCCTGCATCGGCTGGAGATCAACATCCGACCGGAGAACGAGGCCAGCATCAGGGTCGCCGAGAAACTCGGATTCAGGTACGAAGGACTGCGGCGCCGCTACCTACACATCGCCGGTGACTGGCGGGACCACCAGACCTACGCGCTGTGCGTGGACGAGGTGCCCAACGGCGTGCTGGCCGGAGTCAACGAACAGTCAAGACCGCTGGGATAGTCGCGGATTGGCCCTGGATAATCAGACGACACGGCGTGTCGGCCATGACTGGCTATCCGCTGGTGGGCATAGGTTTGGCTGCATGCCCACCGGCCTCCTGTACGTTGCCATCCTGGTGCTCTGGGCGGTCGTGCTGGTCCCGATGTGGCTACGTCGCCACGAGCGGACCGCAGAGCACCGGACCACCCGCCGGTTCCGCCATGCGATGGCCACCCTGGACCGTTCCCGGCTCACGCGGCGCCCGGTCGATGTGATGCTCGTCGCTCGCTCCGGTCAGCGCGGCAGCACCGACGCCCCCACCTCGCTGGCCTCCTCGATGGTGCTCGACGCCTCGGTCGACTTGCACCTTGATCACGGTGTCGATCCGTTCGTCGACACGGTCGAGGAGCATGAGGTACTGCTGGCCCGACGGGCGGATTCACGCCGAGTCGCCGTCCGGATTGCGGCAGCTCGTCGCCGACGGACGTTGGCGGCGCTGCTCGGTGTCACCCTGCTTGTCGGGATCGCAGGGTTCTTCGGGTTGCTTGCCCTGTGGCTGACCGCGCTGCCGGTCCTGGCCGCCGTCGGATTCCTCGCCCTCGCCCGCACCCAGGTTCGCGCACAGGTGGCGCAGGATTCACGATGGGCCCGCCGGATGGCCTCTCGACGAGCAGCCGCCACTTCGGAGCTCCCGCTGGCGACTGTCGTTCCAGTTCGGCGTCACCTGGAGGCCTCCGCGGTGTCCGACCGCGACGCGACCTCGTCGGACCACAACTCCTCACCTATCGCCGCATCAGCAGGTCAGGCACGGACGTTCGGCGCTACTTCCCCTGGCGCCGACGATGTTCGGGTCCTCACTCCAACCGAGGTTGCCGAATTGCGCACCGGAGCGGTTTCGGCAGCCGCCGCAGCCCGCGGCTCGCTCCTGCCCGGCGCGGCTCGAAGCGGCTCCACCCGCTCCAGCGGAGTCCGAGGAGTGGTCACCGAAGGCGGCCGCGGGTTCTTCACCGTGGCCGGTCGCCGTCCAGCCGTAGTGGCCGGATCTGGTGGCCGTGTCACGACGCCGGGTTCCCTGTCGGGCGCGCGACTGATGGAGCAGACCGCCGCCATCAGCGCCACTCACACGGATGCCGAGCAGGAGTTGGGCCTCGACGAGTACGCCTACCCCGAGCGGTCCGATGTCGCCCTACCCCGCGCCGCTGGCGAGTAGGTTCCCCGCTGCTCTTCCCGGGGGTACCCGGGTCGGTTTGCAGCCTCCCCTCGCTGCCGGCTGGAGAACCTTGCGTCGGTGTCTTGGGAAGCCTTCAGCTCGCGGGTACACCGATTCCCCGACATTTCAGTTGTGACCCTGTTCATGTCAACGCGCGCACCAATGGCCAGACTCCAGCATTGTTGCTTGTAAAGTATCTCCCAGAGAGATACACTCCCAGCATGAAGTCGCAAGATGTCCTCCGCATACTCGCGGAGTTCACCGCTCACCAATGGGGCATGGTGACGTCTGCGCAAGCC
>JAUPKO010000613.1 GCA_030837395.1 Actinomycetota bacterium
GCCAGGGCGCTCTCGGCGTACCAGGCTCGCTGTCGGCCGGTGATCAGCCGGTCGCTGACGTCCCCGGCCCGCGCGGTGTCATCCGAGCCGAGCCCGGTGGCCTCGGCGGCGCGCAGCCAGCCATAGTCCAGATCGATCATCAGCAGGCCCGGCTGCACCTCGAAGGGGGCCACGATGTTCATGGTGGGGAACACCGAGGTGAGCGTGGCTCCGTCGGCCAGTGGCCACTCCAGGCTGCGCCGCACCTGGTCGTAGAACTGCAGCACCGCATAGCGTTCGAAGGTGGTGGTCATGTCCGGTCGGCGGGGGGTGTCCGGCAGGGGCGGCGGCAGCGCCGGGTTGGCCGAGATGGCGATGATGTCGCCGGCGCCAGCGTGCACGGCGGCCTCCACGGGGAGGTTGCGCAGCACGCCGCCGTCGACGTAGACGTCGTCGCCGATCGGGCGGGGCGGGAACAACACCGGCACGCTGGAAGACGCCAGGACACCTTCGATCACGCCGGGGGCGGCCCCGGCGGGGTGCGGGGTAAGCGCGTCGGGGCCGACGATGTGCCCGGACTCGGTGATGTAGCGCGGCACTGCCGCGTGCAGTGGGGTGATGGCCAGGCGCAGGGTGATTCCCGAGGTGCCGATCCGGGCTTGGTCCACGGGTTGGATGCCGGAGTCGGCGCGGCCGCGCAGGGCATCCTCCAAAGGCGCGAGGGTCATGAGCGAGGACGCGTCGGCGGCGAGCGCTTTGCGGGCGCGGGTGACGCGCATCGGGTGCATCACCGAGCCCTTGACCAACATCCACCTGTCCGGGGCCGTCACGGCGGCGTCGGCGAGGGGGTCGTCGGTCAGCGCGGGATCGGGTCCGACGGTGGGTCGACCCTGCCCCAGCACCGCACGCATGACCGCCCCCTCGATCGCGGTGCCGGCCAACTCGTTCAACCAGTCGGACTGGGCGAACACCTCGTTCATGGCGGTCATGGCAAGGATGTCCGAGCGGAGCACGTCGGTGAGTTCGGCGAATTCGGCGTCGCTACCGGCCTGCGCCAGGACGGCGGCGCAGATGGACCCCGCCGACGCGCCGGTGATCACCTTCGGCCGTGGTGTTCCCCGGTGCGCCAGCAGTTGGACGGCGCCGGCCTCGAAGGCACCCCTGGTGCCGCCGCCGGAAAGCACCAACCCCAAAGACTCGGTCATGTTCGCTCCTCACCTGGCGGTCCTCCCGTCACCCTAACGAAGGTCCTCACGGGGGAGACGCGATCCAGGCCGCCGCGACGTCGGTGATGGCATCGGCGAGGGCCGCGACCCGAGGTGGATCCGGCGGGCCCCCGGGCTCCTCGATCAGGTACTGGTCGCGGCGGATCTCGACCATTACTGCTTGCACGCGCGTGTCCGTCCGGTAGTGCGCCAACGGCACGAGCGCGCCTGCGAATGGACTGTTGAGGCCCACCTCGTAGCCGGCGGCGGTGAACGCTGACGCTGCCATCACAGTCAACTCCGGCGAGGTGTGGTCGGGGTCCGTGCCCAGGCAGATCGGTGGGCGCGAGGCGTGCGGCAATTCGTACGGCAAGGTTTGGGTGGGGTAGGAGTGGACGTCGAGGATGAGGCAGCGTCCTTGCGCAGTGAGGGCGGAGTCCACGAGCGCAGTCAGACCCTCGTGGTAGGGGGTGTAGTACCGGTTGAGGAGGGCAGCCGCGTGGTCGGCAAAACCCGGATCGGCGTCGTCGCGCCAGGGCTCGCCGAAGGGTCCGCGGGTGTAGACGGCCGACATCCCGCGGGTTGCCATCACCTCGTGGGCCGGGTCGGGAAACCGCTCGACGTCCACCACGAAGCGCGACCAGTCGGCCGCGTAGATCGTCGGGGCCGCCAGGCCGGCCGCCACCATGGCGTCGTGCGCCACCTCAGCGATGAGGTCGGTGGCGTGGTCGGTGAGGTGCGCCAGGGCGGCGGCCACCTGCGCGTCGTCGGCGACGATGCGAGCACGAACCCAGTCCGGGATCGCGAGCGACGCATGCGGCACGTGCAGGATCACCGGCGACGTGGGGGCAGGCGAAGGCTCGCGACGTTGCACCGGCGCGGGGCGTCCCCTACCGCTGCCCGTCACGCTTCCTCCTCCGAGTCCTGACTCGTGGTCTCGCCGCCCTGGGAGCGGCTCTTGTACCCGCGGGACTTTCGGGTCCGGTCCGAACTCACCCGGCGTGACGCGTAGGCGATGTCCGGCGGAGCGCCCACGACGGTGTCGTCGAGCATGTCCGCGGTGGAGTTGAGCCATCCGACCTCGTTGGAGAGTTCCTCCCCGAGTTCGTCCATGTCGGCGCTGGTCAGCAACGCAGACGCCTGGTTCAGCCGCGCGCGGGCACTCTGCACGTCGCCGGAGCGCAGGGCCTGCTCGACTGAGCGCTTGGCGCTCTGGGCGGCGAGGAACAGCTTCTCGCGGGTCACCTCTGGCGAGGCGACCCGGCCGCGGGCGACGTCCTGCGGCACCACGTTGACCGTCACCGGCAGCGTCACCACGTGCTGTTCCAGTGTGGCGACCTCGACGTGGGTGAGGGTGAGCGTGGCCACCTGCGTCAGGCCAAGGGCGGCCATCGCAGGCACGTCGATCGTGCAGGTGATCCGGCGCTGCTCCCCGGCGTAGAAGTCGCCGAGCTCGACGAGGATGCCACCCTCGACGCGGTTGGCCACCACATCGTTGAGGATCGTCACGGCGCTGACGTCGTTGGTCGGGGCGATGAGCAGGTTCGCCGCCTGCACAGTCTTGGACAGCAGACCTTCGATCTCCCCGGCCACAGCCGCCGCCGCGTCGTCCGGGTCCTGGGCGAAGGCGTGGTTGCCGGTGCCGCCGATGGCGACCTCGGCCAGGATCGCCTCGTCGTACCCGAGGCCGATGCCGATGGTGGAGGTGGTCACACCCCGGGCGGCAGCCCGGGCGGCCACCCCCCGCAGTTGGGTCGGGTCGGTGACACCGGAGTTGGCGTGCCCATCGGAGAGCAGCAGCACGGTTGCGCCGGCGGCGGTGGCGACGCGACGCGCCTCCTGCAGGCCGCGCAGGTAGCCCGAGGACAGGTCTGTCGCGCCGCCGGGGTCGATGCCGGCGATGGCTCGACGAATGCGGTCGCGGCCGAGGTCGCCCAGGCGGTTGGCGGGCACCGCCACGACGGCCTCGTCGTCGAACGCCACGAGGCCGAAGCGGTCACGGTCGTCCAGTCGACCCACCAGGTCGATCAAGGCGCGCTTGGCTGCGGTCAGCCGACCGCCGGACATGGAGCCGGAGCGGTCGAGCACGACCACCGCGGTGTGCTCGGGCCGTGGCGACTCAGTGGCCGGTGCGGGCGGGGCCTCCAGCTCGAGCATGACGGTGACCGAGTCGGTGCTCTCGATCGCGACCATGTCGACGTCGAGGTGGGCGTTGATCTTCATGGTGTGCTCCTTGCGGGGTGTGATGGGACCAGTGGGTGGTTCCAGCAGTGCAGGTGCGGCTGGTGCCGCCGGTGACGGTGCCTGAGGTTGCTTCGTCGGGACCTTCCCGGCGCTGACCCCCTCAGCCATGACTATCCCCGGGGGGTCCGACACTGCGAGCTGACGCGTCAGGCTGCGGCACCGACGCTCGGAGAGACCCGGCGAGCTTCCGCGGCGGCCGCCTGGCCATGGTCGACGAGCCAGGTGACGAAGTGCTCGTTGAACAGCGCCCCGGGGCTGCGCTGGACGCGGATCAGCGTCACCGCCTGCCCAGGGGTGAGGCCGGACATCACGAGCACCAGCGCGGTCACCAGCCCGGAGCGGTTCATGCCGGCTTGGCAGCGCACCAGCACGGCATCGCCAGCGGTCCAGCGCTGGTAGGCGAACCGGGCTGCCCGCACCAACGCGGTCCACCTCCGCGCTTTCCAGCGCCGCGTCGTAGAAGCCGTACCGCACCTCCTCGACGCCCCAGGGCGCCGGTGAGGCCGAGGCATACAGGGTGACGATCGCGTCATAGGGGACGTCGCTGATGTACCGATCGTCCCGCCCGAGGGCCACGACGTCGTCATCCTCGGTACCGCCCTGGAACAGACCGGGCACGATCTGCGAACCGGCGTACTCGGGGTAGTGCCACGGGTCGCAACTGGC
>JAUPKO010000614.1 GCA_030837395.1 Actinomycetota bacterium
ACGACGCTCTTCCGATCTCGGCACCGTCATCACCCCGCATCCGAAGAACGCCAGGCTGAGCATCGCCAGGAACAGCAGCCCCGAGGAGTCACCGGCGAATACGCCTGTGAGGGCCAGGCCGACCATCGTGATGAAGCCCCCGACCACCAGCACACCCACCGACGACTTGCCCTTGCCCATCACCCGGCCGGCGATGACCGAAGCGATGATGGTGGCGACGATGCCAGCCAACTGGCGAATCGATGCTTGCAGCGGGGTGAAGCCGTCGACGTACTGCCAGAGGTTGGAACTCATCAAGGTGGCTACCGCCGAGACGGCATTCCAGGCGAAGCCGCCGATGGCCCCGACCAGGAACAGCGGGCTCTTGAACAGGCTCACGGGGTAGGTCGGAACCGCCACTTTGCTCTCGATCAGCGCGAACAGCCCCAAGCCGAGGATGCCGATCGCCAACGGTAGGAGCGTGCTGGGCGCGGTGAGGCTCTTGGCGGCCCCGCTCAGTCCGATGAGCAGCCCGACGATGCCCACGCCGAGGGCAGTCAGCCCCCAGTATTGCTTCTTGACACCTTCGGCCACGGGCGCCAGGTCTGGCAGTAGGGGGAAACACAGGGCAGCGCCGATGAGGGCCAGAACAACGATGAGCACGAAAGCCAACCGCCAGTTCACCCCCGCGAGAGCCGACCCCAACGGCATGATCACGAACAGGGGCAGCGCAGCCATGGCGGCGAAGATTCCCAGTGCCGGTGCCAACGCCTTGTCCGTCACCATCGAGCGGATGAAGCCGAACGAACAGGCGAAAACGCCGCCGAGCCCGATTCCCGCGATCGCCCGGCCCACCAGGAAGACATACGAATTTGGGGCGGCGGCAGCGATGCCGTCGCCGACGGCCGTGAGCAGCAGCGACAGGATGAGCACTTTGCGGCGGCCGATCTTGTCGGCCAGCACGCCGGTCGGCACCACGGTCGCGGCGAGGGCGAGGGTCGAGATCGACGCGGCGATCGCCTGCATCGAAGGACTGAAGTTGAGCGCCTTCGTCGCCTTGACCAGCGCCAGGCTGGCCACCACCGGGTCAGCCACTTGGATGGAGGCGAGAATCCCGAGGAAGATGACCGGCAGCGAGGTTCCCTTGTCGGAGATCTTGTGGCCGTCCACCGTCTGACTCATTCGGTTACTTTGCCCGAGTCGGGTGATCGTTGCCCGGTGAAACCGCATCGTGGTGCACCTTTGCGCGCCGTGCGAAACCCGGGGCCCGGCTCAGGCCGCACCAGCATGCGCCTCGGCCTGTGCCGCCTCCTCCTGCGACAGCACATACACGCCGCCGATCACCACCACGACGCACACGAGAATCACCGCAATGGCCAGCAGGGACGTGGTGATGTTCTCCCCGAACAGCCACATGGCCACCAGCGTCGACGCAACAGGATTGACTGAGATCATCGCGGGGGTGGACGACGTGATGGGCCCGGCACGGAAAGCCAATGCCGCGGCCACCACCGACAGCACCGCCATTACGACCGTGAGCCACACCAACGGGTCCGTGAGCCAATCGCTGGTCGACTCATGGTCACCCTCGAAGGCGCCCTTGGCCACCAGCGCCAGCAGCGCGTTGACCAAGCCGGCCGCCACGCCGAACAACGCCGCCCGCACGCTGTCGTGCTGGCGGCGACCGATACCCATGAGCAATCCGATGAGGACGGCACAGCCGACCAGCAGCGCGATCCACTCTGCGGTCGATGGGATCCTGCTGCCTTCCGAGGGCGAAGCGACGACGATGAACACCGCCAAACCGACACACACCGCGAGGATCGCCGCCCACTGCCGCCGAGTGACGCGGACCCCGCTGATGATGGCCGCAAACGGCGGGATGAAGATCAACTCGGTGACGATCAACGGCTGCACGATTGCCACGGCGCCGAGCCCCAGCGCCACCAGGTGCACCAGGAACGACAATCCGAACAGCACCACCCCGACCAGATAGGTGGGATTGCGCAGCAGTTTGGCGAAGCCGGCCGATCCCCCCTCCCCCGGCAGATCGACACCTTCGGAGAGTCCGATGGCCTGCTGCGTCCCCTTGTGTTGCAATACGAAACTCAGCGCGTACATCGCTGACGACACCAGCATCACGACGATGGCCAGCAGATCGTTGCTCACAACGACATCTCCTCCCGGTAGGCCCGATGGTGCCGCAAAGAAGTGCCACCCGACTCCCGGGACCCTAGCGTCTGGACGGGGATCGTGGCAGCCGTAGCGCGACGGGCAGCCTGCCCTAGTCGCGCTCGCGCCACATGAGGGCCACGGCCACGCCCACCGGAACCAGTGCCACCACCACCGGGTGGGGTCGATCGGCGACACCCGAGCCGTAGACGAGGATGCCCGCGACGAAGCCGATCGTGCCGATCAACGCTGTCCGATTGGCCGTCGTACGGAAGCGGCGCCGGCGCCCTTGGTCGTCTTCGCCGTCGGGGTAGGCCACACCCGTCACGGTGTTGAGGAACGCGCCGGTGTTGGCCGTGAGCCACATCTTGGGTCCGGCGGCGAGCATCCAGCCGGCCGCCATGCAGCCGGTGGCCGCGGCCATGACCGGCACCAGCCACGACGGCCGACCGTAGATCGCGTTGACCACCGGCGCCGGGATCAGCAGCAATGCCCCCGCGAACAAGGGCCACAGCAGAGCGTGGGGTGCCCGAGCTCCCGCGAGGCGATACAGCCCCGCTCCCAGCACCGCACCCAGACCTGCGCCGAACAGCGCACCACCGGCAAGTAGTGCCTTGCTCCAGTCCTCCCACGGCGCATTTGCGAATACCACCAAGTTGCCTGCCTGATTGGTGGTGAACACCCCGAACTCATCGAACGCGAAAGCATCGACGATGCCCATCGTCATCGCCAGGCACGCCAGCGCGACGAATGGCCACGGGCCAATTCGGGCAGGGGTCGACGCCACGACTGCGGTCAACTCGCGCGCAACGACGCGCCCGTGTCAGCACCCGCCCTGGCGACGGCAGCATCGCGTGCCGCCGCAACCTCGTCGTCCGACAACGTGCGGTTCGCCGCCCGGAAGCGCAAGGCGAACGCCAACGACTTCGAGCCCTCAGGGACCTGCGCACCCCGGTACTCGTCGAACAGCCGCACCGATTCGAGCAACTCCCCCGCACCTGCCACAACCGCCCGCTGAACGTCCGCAGCCGAGACCTCCTCGGCCACCACCAGCGCGATGTCCTCCTTGGCCACCGGGAACGTCGAAACCGCCGGCGCCGACACCACCGCCGGTGCGGCGGCGATCAGCGCATCGAGGTCGCACTCCATGGCTGCCGAACGCGGCGGCAACCCTAGAGCCTCCACCACGCGCGGATGCAACTCTCCGGCGTATCCCACCACTGTGCTGGCCACCCTCAGTTCCGCACAGCGACCTGGGTGCCAAGGCGCACGTTCAGCCTCGACGGCAGCAACCTCGAGCTGCACCCGCAGGGCAGCAGCCACCACCTGCGCCGAAGCGACCGCGTCGTGCCAGGCGGCCTTGCGGCCCGCACCCCACCATCCCGGCGCCTCGACCTGGCCGGCGATCACCGCCGCCACGTGATGCGGCTGGTCGGGCAACAGTGCCGCCAGCGCCGCGATCTCGGCCGCCTGCGGAGGTCGAGACACTCCGGGTCGGATCACTTCAGCAGGCGGTTCGCCCGGCAGGAACACCACCCCAGTCTCATACAACGAGACCCCCTCGGCGCCCCGCCCAAGGTTGCGCCGCGCCACCGTCAGCAACCCCGCCAGCAACGTGGTGCGCAGCCGCGACTGCTCGTCGGAGAGCGGATTGGCCAGTTTCACCGCACGTGCCCGCTCGCCGGTGATGCCCAGCGCGTCGACCTCCCCCTCTCCCACGAACGGGTACGACAACACCTCCGTGAAGCCCGCTCCTGCCAGCGCGCGCGAGGCCGCCCGGCGCCACCGCTGTTCCGACGTCAGGCCACGACCTGCCGGCGGCGAGGGCAGCGTGGCAGGCAGCTTCTCGTAGCCATAGAGCCGCACGACCTCCTCCACCACATCGGCCGGGTCACGCAGGTCCGGCCGCCACGAGGGTGCCGTCACCCGCCAGCGCCCGTCGGATTCTTCGGTCACGGTGCAGCCCACCGCCATCAGATGACCTCGGGCCTCTGCGGTGCCGATCGGCGCACCGGCGATCCGTGCGGGCAGGTCCGGCTCGATGAGCACCACCGGCAGCGGCAACGCCGACCCCACCGACGTGCCACCCTCGATGTGACCACCACCAGCCGCCACCAGCAACTCGGCCGCACGCCGCGAGGCGACCCACGGCAGCGCCGGATCCACTACGCGCTCGAAGCGCCGCGAGGCCTCCGATGGCAACTTGTGCCGCCGCGCCATCCGGGCAACATCCTCTGGGGCAAAGTGGGCCGCCTCCAGAATGATGCTCGTCGTCGCTTCGGAGATCTCCGATTCCAGCCCGCCCATGGCGCCGGCCAGTCCGATGGGTCCGCGATCGTCTGCGATCAGCACATCGCCGGGGTCCAGCGTGCGTTCCACGTGGTCGAGGGTCACGAGCGTCTCACCTAGCCGAGGCCGACGCACCGTGATGCCGCCGACGACCGAATCCGCGTCGAAGGCGTGCAGCGGCTGGCCGAGTTCGAGCATGACGTAATTCGTCACGTCCACAGCCAGCGAGATCGAACGCATCCCAGCCGCCACCAGCCGCGACTGCAGCCACGCCGGGCTCGGCACATTGGGATCGACGCCGGTGATGAGCACCGCAGTGAACTGGCTGCATGCCTCGGGCACCTCGACGCTCACCCGGGGCGCCGGTGCTCCCGCAACGGGGTAGCCCGCGAGGTCGATATCGGCCGGGTCGCGGAAGTCGACCCCGAGAGCGGTGGCCGCCTCGCGCGCCAGGCCCCGAATCGACAGGCAGTAGCCCCGGTCCGGCGTCACGGCGATGTCGAGCACAGCCTCGCCGATGCCCAGCAGCGACGCCGCGTCGTCACCCGGGGCACCGGACCCCGGCGGCAGCACCATGATGCCGTCGTACTCGTCACCGAGGCCGAGTTCGCTGGCCGAGCAGATCATGCCGTCGCTGACATGGCCGTAAGTCGTGCGGGCGGCGATCACGAAATCGCCGGGCAACACCGCCCCGGGTAGCGCGACGGGCACGAGGTCGCCGACGGCGAAGTTCGTCGCACCACACACGATGCCGCGCACCCCACCGCCGGCGGCGCCCACATCGACCTGACAGAACCGGATCGGCTTGCGGAACTCGGTCAACTCCGTGATGGCCGCCACCCGGCCCACCAGCACCGGCCCGGTGACACCTTCGCCGACGACGTCGACGGTCTCGACCTCCATGCCTACTTCGACCAAGGCCGCCGCGAGGTCCCGCGGGGCGAGGTCGTCGGGCAGCGCGGCGTGCTCCCGCAGCCACGATACTGGTGCACGCATCAGATCTCCGTTCCGAAGGCTGCCGCGAACCGAACGTCGCCCTCGATCAGGTCACGCATGTCGGTGATGCCATGGCGGAACATCAACGTGCGCTCCAGGCCCATCCCGAACGCGAAACCGGTGAACTCGTCCGGGTCGATGCCGCAGGCGATCAGCACCCGCGGGTTGACCATGCCGCAACCGCCCCACTCGATCCAGCACTCGCTGCCGCACGTGCGACACGGCCGATCAGGATTGCCCACCGACTCCCCCCGGCAGGCGAAGCACTCCAGGTCGACTTCGGCGCTGGGCTCGGTGAACGGGAAGAACGACGGGCGCAGCCGCGTCACCAAACCCTCGCCGAACATGGCAGCAGCGAAGTGGTCCAAGGTGCCGCGCAGGTCCGCCATGGTGATGCCACGGTCGACCGCCAATCCCTCGACCTGGTGGAACACCGGCGTGTGCGTGGCGTCGAGCTCATCGGAACGGAACACCCGCCCCGGGCACACTACGTAGATCGGTGGTCTGCGATCGAGCATCGTGCGGATCTGCACCGGCGAGGTGTGCGTGCGCAGCACCACCCCGGAGTCCGCCGACTCGACGAAGAATGTGTCCGACATCTCCCGCGCAGGGTGGTCCGCCGGGATGTTCAGCGCATCGAAGTTGTACCACTCGGCCTCGGCCTCGGGGCCTTCAGCGACCTCATAGCCCATGGCGACGAACACGTCCGCGACCCGCTCGGCGATGGTTGTCAGCGGGTGCCGGGCGCCCGCCGGGAAGCGGTCGTAGGCAACCGTGACGTCCACCCTGTCGGCACTGAGCACTGCAGCGTCACGCGCGGCCTCAAGTTCCACCTGGCGCGCCTCCAGCGCCGCCCGAACCCGTCCGCGCGCAGCCCCGACGCGCTTACCCGCCGATGCCTTGGCCGCTGGCGGCAAGGCACCGATCTCGCGGTTGGCCAACGCCAGCGGGCTGCGGTCGGCCGCATGTGCCAGTCGCACCGCCTTGAGCTCGTCCAGGTCCACCGCGGCGGCGATCGCCGCGAGCGCGTCGTCGACGAAACCCGCGACGGACGCCTCCCCGAGCACACCGACTTCCACCGGGTCATAGTCAGAATTTGGCGCTGACATGGGCTCCTCATCACATCCGCGGCCAGGATTGGCCGCCTGAAGTCTAGTGCGGCCCGATTATCCGCCGACGTGCTGCGCCCGAGCGCTCGCATACAGGCACACGGCCGCCGCGGTCGACAGGTTCAGGCTCTCGGCCCGGCCGTAGATCGGCACCGCCACCACCTCGTCCGCCAAGGCCCGCAGCTGCGACGGCAGACCCCACGCCTCATTACCGAACAGCCAGGCGGTCGGAACGGCAAGAGTGCCCGAATCGAGATCGTCGAGCCGGGTGTCGGCGGCACCATCCGCGGCCAGCACCAGCAGCCCCGCCGCGCGCGCCGCTACCACGACCGCTGCCGGGTCCGGCCCGGCCGCGACCGGCAGGTGGAACAACGATCCGGCGCTGGCCCGCACGCACTTGGCGTTGTAGGCGTCCACGCTGCCATGGCTGAGCACCACGCCATCGGCGCCGGCCGCGTCGGATACGCGAATCACAGTGCCGGCGTTACCGGGGTCTCGGACGTGCGCCAGGATTGTCACCAGGCGCGCGCCCGGCCTGATCGCATCCGCCAGGGCCACCTGCGGCATTCGGCACACCGCCACCACTCCCTGCGGCGTAACGGTGTCGCTGAGGTGCTCCACCACGGCGCCGGAGCAACGAAGCCACGGCACACCCGCAGCGGTAGCCGCGGCCGGCAACTCCGGGTGGCGATTGCCCACCTCATCGGTGGCGAACACCTCGACCGCCACTCCCGGCGCGGCCAAGGCCTCCCGCACCGCCTGCGGACCCTCGGCCAGGAATCGACCGTCGGCCGCGCGGAAAGCTCGCTTACGCAGCCGAGCCGCCCGAGATACCCGGGCGGCTCGGACTGAGGTGAGGATCAGGCTGCACTCTCGGCGTCGACGGCCGCACGTGCGACCTCCACCAGCGCGGCAAAAGCACCGGGGTCGTTGACGGCGAGCTCGGCGAGCATCCGACGGTCAACCTCGATGTCGGCCAGCTTCAGGCCCTGGATGAACCGGTTGTAGGTCATACCGTTGGCCCGGGCACCGGCGTTGATCCGCTGGATCCACAACCGCCGGAAGTCGCCCTTGCGCTTCTTGCGGTCGTTGTAGGCGTACACGCCCGAGTGGGTGACTTGCTCCTTGGCCTTGCGGTACAGCCGGGACCGCTGTCCCCGGTAGCCGCTGGCCGCCTCGAGCACCTCCCGGCGCTTTTTGTGGGCGTTCACTGCACGCTTGACGCGGGCCACGATTGTCTCCTCGTACTGTTGTTGCTGTCTGGGGGTGTGGGGGGCTCAGCGCTTGCCGAGCAGGCGCTCAACCTTGCGGGCGTCAGCCTTGACGAGTTCCTTGGTGCCGGTCAGCCGACGTGTCCGCCGGGATGACTTGCCCTCGAGCAAGTGGCGCTTGTTGGCCCGCTCGTGCAGCACCTTGCCGCTGCCGGTGATCTTGAACCGCTTCTTGGAACCGCTGTGAGTCTTGATCTTCGGCACTTCTACTCCTCTATTGCTTCGCTGGTGGCGTGACTGTCGGCCGGCTTCTTGCGACTGGGGGCAATCACCATCGTCATGTTGCGGCCGTCCTGTTTGGGGGCTGCCTCCACCACACCGAGTTCGCCGATGTCCTCGGCGAGTCGGGCCAGGAGGCGGAAACCGAGTTCGGGGCGGGACTGCTCACGACCGCGGAACATGATGGTCACCTTGACCTTGTCGCCCGCCTTGAGGAACCGCTCGATGTGGCCCTTCTTGGTGCCGTAGTCGTGCGGGTCGATCTTGGGGCGGAGCTTCATCTCCTTGATCACCGTGTGGCTCTGGTTCTTGCGGTTCTCGCGAGCCTTGAGCGCGGCTTCGTACTTGTACTTGCCGTAGTCCATGAGCTTGCACACCGGCGGCTTGGCCATCGGGGCGACCTCGACCAGATCGAGGTCGGCCTCCTCCGCCAGTCGCAGCGCATCCTCGATTCGCACGATGCCGACCTGCTCGCCGGCGGGGCCGACCAGTCGGACCTCGGGCACACGGATTCGCTCGTTGATCCTGGGTTCGACGCTGATGAACGCCTCCTGTTGTCGCGTGATGTGGGACCGCGCAAGCAGGGGTCAACGCCGAGGGGTCGGCGTCGTGATCGACCTGACCTGACTGGTGAGTGCGAACTGACCGCCGGCAGGTGGGAGTGGCCTCCGCTTGCACGTGGCCGCCACACGGTCGGCGACCGTCTGCAAGGCTACCATCCATGGCTGACATCTACCCCGCAGACCCGGACTTCCCCGACGCCTATCCGACGGCGGCCACGGACGCCGCCCGCGACATCGCCGACGTGCCCGCGGTCGAGATCATCACCACCGTGGCGCTGCACCTGATGACCGCCTCGGCGGTCGCGTGCGGCCTCGGTGAAGGTGGCGAGGACGAAGCCGACCTGGCCGAGGCACGCATCCTGATCAACGCGCTCGCGGCCCTGGTGGTCGGTGCAGCCCCGGACCTGGGCACCTTCCACGCCGGCCCGCTGCGCGACGGGCTGAAGACCGTGCAACTGGCCTTCCGCGAGGCCTCGGCCTTCCCTGACCCGCCGGGCAAGGGACCTGGCGAGCGCTTCACCGGCCCGGTCAACTGACGGGCAGCACCTTGGCGTCGTAGGGCCCGAATTCGACTCCAGCGTAGGTAAGCGGCCGGTCGGTGTGGTTGGTGACGACGTCCATCTCGCCTGCCGGGCCCCGCCGCCGCACCACCTCCAGACCGGCGGGCGCGTCAATCACCTCCAGGCCGGCTTCGGCCGCGATCCGCCGGCCGATTCCGGCCATCACTGCGGCGTCCACGCCACCGCCGATGTAGTAGACCGCACCAGCCCCGACACCACGCCGGGTAACCGCGGCGCAGTCGCCGTAGAACTGGTCAGTGAAGCGATAGAGCACCTCGGCGTCGTCAGCACGGATCAGGTCGCGCCACACCGTCACCCGGCCGACCTCTCGACCCACGCGCAGGTGATCGTCGGTGATCGCCACACCCCCGGCCTCGGCCGGCAGCGACTCCCCCTCGGAGATGGAGATTCCGCACAGCTCGCGCAACAAGCCCGGCGCGGTGAGCCCGAACGGGATCGTGTTGTCGCGATCCTTCGTGCCCGCCCGGAAGCTCAGCAGCAACGTCCCGCCGCCCCGCACGAAGTCCCCCAGCCGCCCCGCCAACTCCTGGTCCATCACCACCGGAACCGGCAGCACCACCACCTTGTGGTCGGCGAACTCGGCACCCACGGGCAGCACGTCGATGGTCACGTTGAGCGCGTGGAAGGGCCGGTACAGCCGCATCAACTCGGACGTGTAGTCGAACGACACGCTCTGGGTCTGCGCCCGCCACGCCCACACCGAGTCCATGTCGTACACCACCGCCACCTCGGCCTTCACCTCACTGCGGAACAACTCCTCATGCGGTCGAAGGTCGGCGATCGCATCGGCCACCTCGTGGTACTTGCGGCCCGTGGAATTGTCGTGGTCGATGACGCCCAGGCA
>JAUPKO010000615.1 GCA_030837395.1 Actinomycetota bacterium
CGTCAAAGAATAGTCTCCCGATCTGCTGGCTCGGGCTTGGCCTGGGTCCAGCGAACCCGATCCGAAGAACGGGAAGCTATTTCATAACGAGTCCTTACCCTCAGTGCCCGCGAAGGATTTGCACCACGGCCTCGACGATCTGCTGGCGGGGCTGGGGCTTCAGTTCCCCAACTCGGGTGACCATCAAGCGCCGATGGGCGGTAAACAGCTTGCCGGGGCGAGCATAGCTGGCGACGTGAAGCGTGCCGGCCGCGAAGTCATCGTCGGCGATGGGTAGCGCGCGTGGATCACCATAGGGCGTGCTGGTGATCTGGCACAGAATCCAATCGTCCCGCCCGACTCCGGCCAGAGCAACCGCCGGGCGCAGCTTGGATTGCGACAGGTCCGAAAAGGGAAACGGCACCAGGACTACGGCTCCGGCTGTAGGTGTGACCACGCGGCGTCCTCCTCGGGGCGACTCCAATCCTCCGCCAGCGCCGCTTCGCTCAGAAGCGTTACCTCATCGACCGGCGAGATGGTCTCCTCTTCCAGGATCGTCACGAGCACGCGGCGTCCCGTCGGCAACGGGACGGTCTCGAGCAGGCGAATATTGCCGTCTTCGTCCACAATGG
This sequence comes from Actinomycetota bacterium, assembly GCA_030837395.1. Classification (GTDB taxonomy): domain Bacteria; phylum Actinomycetota; class Actinomycetes; order S36-B12; family UBA10799; genus JACJWR01. The sequence goes on from JAUPKO010000615.1 coordinate 612, forward strand.
CTTCCAGTGTGCGATGCATGATCGGCCACTCCTCCCGTTTCGGAGTACACTGCCGGGGACTTGCCCGCCGGTCCGATGCCGAGGCGGGACAATCAGGCCGCGTCCTTATCGTACTCGACGGTGGCTCCCAACGGCAACCCATGCTCTTCAAGAACCTTGAAGATTCGGTGGTCGCTTGTGCTCGCCGCCATGGAGTAGATTCCAGCCAGCCCACGCACGGTGTGTCGTGACCTGGTGTTGCTCCCTTTGTCCTTTCCATCATTCATCTTCAAAAGCCAACAAGCGAGCGCATAGACATCATCCTCGAAGAGGATACTGATTCCTTTCAAGGCTGATACGCCGATCCTCTCGCCTGCCGGTAGACGCGTCGCACGCTCCCCTCCTTTGCCAGATGCTCCCTCGCTTCGTCTCTTCATCTTCTGCACCCAATTCTTCTTGAACGAAGGCCACTTGCCCTTCACGTCGACGATGCAGACTGCGTTGCGGGCGAACACCACGACGGCATTTCAGTTCTAAGACACCGTTCAGTAATCCGTTAGTGTGCTAAGCCAAACGCCGGAGCAAGCGATGGATCGATCCGATGTCGAGTGGCTGAGCCAGCGGGGCCCAGTCTGCCAATCGATGCTCCGCTGGATCATCCACCGCTTAGGCTGGACGATGAAACCGCGCTTTTGGCCCGCACCTTGACGGTTTCCACAACCCAATGGCGTTGACGTTAGCTCAGTAACGAATAGTTGAACAGTGTCTTAGGGAATTCCTGAACAGTGTCTAAGTGAATCATGCTGTGTCTAGTTGGAGTACTAACGTGGCCTCCGATCGATGGTCTGGTTCCGACCGTCGCGGAAGACGTAGACCGCCTCGGCCGTGAAGAAGTACACGGTGTTGGTGGACTTCAGCCAGAAGAGCGTGCCGTTCTTGCTGTTCTGGTAGCCGTTGCCGGTGCTGTCGTAGGTCACGTTCTCAATCGGATCGCCGACGAGCTGCGACTCGGCATCGTGCAGCTCCTTGAACCCGCCCAGGTAGACCAGGGCGTCTCCCGTCGTGGGCTGGGAGGTGGCCGTCTTCGTCGGCGCGGGGGCGCCGGAAAACATGCTTGTCGCCTGCTGCACCAGCCTGGAGAGACCGATCTGGTAGCCGGTGACGCCACCACCCAGGAACAGCGCACCGGATACGCCGGCTGCGAGCAGGGCCACGACGACGAGTGTCTTGATCAGACCCAGGATCGGAGCCCACGACGGCAGTAGCGGCTGGTGGACGAAGCTCCCGTTGAGCGTCCTGGGGTCCCCCCGGGCTCCCTGGGGGGCGACCGTCACGGTGAAATCGTAGCCCTGGGTACGGCCCATGAACCATCCCCGCTTCGGATGTGCCCCGAGAGAGGCGTTGCCCTTCTGGCCGGGGGCCACCACCACCGTTTCGGGGCTGAACTTGAAGCTGCAGCCGCCCTCCCGGTCCGCCGCCTTCAGATCCAGGGTCAGGTCGACGCTGCCGGAGTTGCTGATGGTTACGCGATAGCCGCCACGCCGCCGACCGGCGGTCCGCTGGGGAGATAACTCCGCCTTGAAGACGGCGAAGGGCTGGATCTTGATCAGGCCCTTCGCCGAGGCGCTGCGCTGGCGGTCGACCTGAGAGATGGCCTTGACCAGGAAGGGGTAGTCCCCGGCTCGAAGGTCGCTGCGCTTGGGAGGGTGCAGGCTGATGCGCACGTCGCTGTGGTCGCCCGGAAACAGACCGACGCTGGGGGCGTGGACTGTGTACCAGGTGCGGTCCAGACCCTCGATCTCCAGGTCGTACTGGTCCAGCACCTCGCCCAGGTTGGAGACAGTGGCGACCGCCTCGGCAGTGTCGCCACCTGACTGGAGCATGATGGCGGCGGGTTCCAGCGTGACTCGCGCGGCTTCCGGCATGTAGTCTACCTCCCTTCCGCCTCACCTGATAGGGGGGAGTTTTGGCGGAATGATGATTGGCGTCAAGATGATAATGGGCCGAGTGGTGGCGGTCGGTGGCTGCGGAGCGGTGACGGTTAGATCCGTGCTTCTGGACACGCAGCTTTGCCCCGAGGCGGTTGGGTCGCGATAGCCGGTAATCTCAAAGGGAATGGGGCCGGCCGCCCGCTTGCTCACCCCTATCTGCGTGCTGCCAGTGCTGCTGGTGGACACAAACCTCCCGCCTTTGTCGTCTGCCCAGCGGATGGCGATGCTGGCGACGCCGCTCGCGTTCCACCTGACGGTGACGTTGCCATTGAAGGGGGCGACCCCCGTCGTCGGCGATATCGATAAGTCGTTGATCACGCACTGCGGGATCGGGGTCGTCGGCGGCGCCCCGGGCGCAATGCTGAGCACCTTCGCCATCGGGCCGACGCAGGCGGGCTCCGTCCCCGCCTGGTCGCGATAGGCAAAGAGCTGGAAGGTGAGGTCGCCGGGATCGCGCCGGTCGACACCCTGGGCGGTCTCGTCCGCGAGGTTGGTCGACCGGTACGCACGGTCACCGCCGTCGTCCTTCCAGCGAATGGCGATGCTCGCCGCGTTTCTGACCCTCCAGATCAGGCGAACCTGCTTGCCGGTGAAGGGCGCAACCCCCGTCTGGGGCTCGATCGCGAAGCTGTCGACCTCGCAAGGCGGCACCGAGGTCACGGTGACCACGACAGGCGTTTCCGTAGCGGTCGGCTGAGCCGGCACCTCGGTGGGCGTTTCGGTCGGCATCTCGGGAGTTGGCGTCTCCGTTGGCACTTCCGTGGGCGCCTCGGGCGTGGGCGTTTCAGTGGGCGGCTCGGACGTGGGTGTCCCAGTGGGTGTCACCGAGATGGGTGTCTCGGTGACCGTCGGGGCCTCCGGAGTGCCGGTGGGAGAAGCCTCCGCCGCATCGGTCGGCGCCGCCGCGGCCGAGGTTTCGGTAGCCGTCGCCGTGGGGGTGCTGCTCGGCGTCGGGGTGGCGGTCGGCTCGGGCGCCGGCGTCGGGCCCTCAGCCGGTCCGACGTCGTGGTAGGCGATGCTGCTCACAACGACCACGCCGTTCTTGACCCGAAGGATCAGCCCGCTGTC
>JAUPKO010000616.1 GCA_030837395.1 Actinomycetota bacterium
ACCGTGTCGCCTGAGAACAGGAACGACCCCAGGACGTTGCGCGCCTCCTGTTCAGCCAACTCCGCCGACGAATGCAGCAAGTTGATCAGCACCGAGGTGTTGGGGTCCAGCGTCTCGTGCTCCTGTGCGTAGTAGCCGATCTTGGCCCCGTGCCCCTGTGACACCTCCCCCGTGTCAGGCGTCTCGATGCCCGCCAGAATCCGCAGCAGGGTGGTCTTCCCCGCACCGTTGAGCCCCAGCACCACCACGCGCGCGCCCCGGTCCACCGCGAGGTCGACGTCGACGAACACCTCCTGCGATCCGTAGGACTTACTCAGGCCGTCCGCCGTCACCGGCACCCGACCGCACGGCGCGGGCTCGGGGAACCGCAAGTGGGCGACCTTCTCGTGCGGTCCGGCCTCCTGCACGGCCTCGCGCAGTTTCTCAGCCCGACGCAACATGCCCTGCGCGGCCTTGGCTTTTGTCGCCTTGGCGCGCATCTTCTCGGCCTGCGCCTGCAGCGTGGTGGCCTGCTTGGTCAGGTTTGCCGCCGACTTCTTGCGCCGCCGCTCAACCGCCTCACGCTCGGCCAGGTACGCCTTCCAGCCAAGGTTGTAGACATCCAACTTGCCCCGTGACGCGTCCAGGTACATCACCTTGGTCACGGTCTCATCGAGCAGGTCCGTGTCGTGGCTGATCACGATCACCCCACCCGGGTAGTTGTGCAGGAACTGCCGCAGCCACACGATCGAGTCAGCGTCGAGGTGGTTCGTCGGTTCATCCAACAGCAGGGTGTCATCCGCCGCGAACAACAGCCGCGCCAACTCAACGCGCCGCCGCTGACCACCCGACAGGGTGCCCAGGTGCTGCTCCAGCAGGCGGTTGTCGATGCCCAGTCCGGCCGCCACCGCCGCGGCTTCCGCCTCGGCCGCGTACCCACCGGCGGCCGTGAATTCAGTCTCCGCCCGGGTGTACCGGCGCATCGCCTCCTCCCGGGTCGCGTCGTCGGCCGACGCCATCCGCTTCTCGGCCGTGCGCATCCGTCGGATCACGTCGTGCAGATCACGGGCCGACAGGATTCGGTCGCGCACCAATTGCTCGGGGTCGGCCGACCTGGGGTCCTGCGGCAGGTAGCCCACCGTGCCGCTGTTGGTGATCGTGCCCGAAGCGGGCTGGGTCTCGCCGGCGAGTGCCCGCATCATGGTGGTCTTGCCGGCACCGTTGCGCCCCACCAGACCGACCTTGTCGCCGTCGGCCACCCGGAACGACGCCTCACTGACGAGGATGCGCGCCCCGGCGCGAAGTTCCAGCCCTGCTGCTGCAATCACACGTTGAAGCCTAGGGCCCGCAGCATCTCGCGGCCCTCGTCGGTGATCTTGTCCGGTCCCCACGGCGGCATCCAGACCCAGTTGATCCGATAGTCCGGAACCACCCCGTCCAACGCCGCCCGCGTCTGGTCCTCGATCACGTCCGTCAGCGGACAGGCCGCCGATGTCAACGTCATGTCGAGGGTGACAGTTCGGTCGGTTTCGACGTGTACGTCATATACCAGGCCAAGGTCGACCACGTTGATTCCGAGTTCGGGGTCGACGACGTCCCGCATCGCCTCGAACACGTCCTCCGGGTCTAGCGTGGCGACGCCCGCGGCCTCACTGCTGGTGGTGTCGGTCATGACTGCTGCTCCTTTGCCGTAGCGGCGGCCTTGAGCGCAACTGCTTGCGCGACCGCGTCCTTCCACGCCATCCACCCCAGCAGCGCGCATTTGACGCGTGCCGGGTACTTCGCCACCCCGCCGAACACGACTGCATCGCCGAGCACGTCCTCATCCGGCGTGTAGCCGTGTGTCCCGGCCTGCAGCATCTCCAGGAATTCGTCGACGGCCGCCATCCCGTCGGTGACCGTTACCCCGTCGAGTTGCTCGAACAACACGCTTTCCGAGGCCTGTGAGATCGAACAACCGTTGCCGTCGTACGACACCGCCACGGTCGGCTCGCCCGTGGCGGATTCGACCAACTGCACCCGCAGCGTCACCTCGTCGCCACAGGTCGGGTTGATGTGGTGCACCTCGACATCGAACGGCTCCCGCAGACCCTTGCCCTGCGGATGGCGGTAGTGGTCCAGGATGATCTCCTGGTACATCTGCTCCAGTTGCATCACGTGGCTCCGAAGAATCGCTGCGCCGCCACCACACCCTCGGCCAGGGCGTCCACGTCGGCGGTGTCGTTGTAGAGGTAGAACGAGGCTCGGGTGGTCGCGGGCACGCCATAGCGACGGCACACTGGCCACGCGCAGTGGTGACCCACCCGGACTGCGACGCCGCGATCGTCGAGCACCTGCCCGACATCATGCGGGTGCAGCCCGGCCACCGTGAAGCTCACGGCGCCGCCGCGGTCGATCGTCTCGCTCGGGCCGACGATTCGCACCCCCGGCAGCGCCTCGAGCCGCATCAGCGCGTAACCGGTCAACGAGTGCTCGTGCTCGGCGATCTTGGCCATGCCGATTCGGTCCAGGTAGTCGCAGGCGGCGGCAAGACCCACCGCCTGGGCGGTCATGGGCACCCCCGCCTCGAACCGCTGTGGCGGCGCGGCGAACGTCGAGCCGGCCATGGTCACGTTCGCGATCATCGACCCCCCGGAGATGAACGGCGGCATCGCCTCGAGCACCTCGGGTCGGCCCCAGAGGAGCCCGATCCCGGTGGGCCCCAGCATCTTGTGCCCACTCCAGGCCATGACGTCGACGCCCATCGACCACACATCGATCGGCATATGGGGCACGGATTGGCACGCGTCCAGTACCATCAGCGCCCCCACCTCGGCCGCCCGAGCCGCGATGAACCGCACCGGGTTGAGGGTGCCCAGGATGTTGGACTGGTGCACGACCGACACCACCTTGGTGCGTGGGTTGAGCAGGTCGCCGAGGTCCGACAGGTCGAGCCGGCCGTCCTCGCTCAGCGGGATCCAGCGCAGCGTGGCACCGAGATCGGAAGAGCGTC
>JAUPKO010000617.1 GCA_030837395.1 Actinomycetota bacterium
CGCGGTCAACCAGGCCAAAGAAGACGCCCACGGCCTCGGACTATTCGTGCGGTCCCTGGTCGGCCTGGATCACCAGGCCGCCAAGGACGCCTTCGCCGACTACCTCGACGGCACCACCTTCAGCGCCAACCAGCTGCACTTCATCAACCACATCATCGACGAACTGACCACCAACGGGATCATGGAACCGGCCCGGCTCTACGAATCCCCGTTCACCGACCTGGCCGCCACCGGCCCCGAGTCGATGTTCACCGAAGACCAAGTCGACAACATCGTCAATATCCTCAACAAGGTCAGGGCCAACGCACAGCCCGGCGAAGGGGTGGCCTGAACTGCCGAGGCGTAGACCCTGATGGCAAAGCGACGCCGCTGGGCGTAACCGCTACTGCTCGCCCGAGCCGGTGGCTGTGCGCTCTGCGGCGGGCAGCACACCGAATTCTCTGTCCGATTCGCCGATCAGTCGCACTGCCACGTCGGCGACGTCCCGGTCGCCGGTGTACCAGAGCGTCATGCCCTCGGACACGGGCTCGATTTGGGATCGGGCGTCGTTGAGCGGGACGCAGCGACCGCGAAGAAACGTCGCCTTTTTGCCCACTTCGATGCGGTTGCCTGCCAGCTCGAACCCGACGGCTCGGATGAGCCGGAAGTCGTAGACCGTGCTCGGGTCCGATGTGAACGGGTGCGGCCGGTGGAGGTCGATGGTGAAGGGCGGCATGATTTCGCTGAGGGGTTGTCCCGCGGCGAGCTGAGCAGCGACGACGATGTCATGAGCGTTCTTGTCGGAGATTTCGGCGGGCATGGCCAGCCGCGTGGGGGTGTGATCTTGCAACAAAGCCAGCGCTGCGGCCAGTTCGGCCCACCATTCGGCGTGACCGGAATGACCTGTCGTTTCACCGGCGACGACGTTGTAGGCGGGTGGCCCGAAGGGAGCGCTGAAAGCCACCCGATTGGGCGCGCGCAAATGTGCCAATACGTTGAACCCATTGACGACGTCAGCCGGATGCTTGCCGACGACCGCGGCGTAGTTCATCGAGATTGACATGCTCCCAGGCGGTGATCCGGGCGTAACTCCGAGCAGCATCTCCACCGTGAATACCCCCGACCTCTCGGTGAAGAAGACGCGGACCCCCGTCTTTCCGCGTGATCGTTCGGTGCGGGTGAGGGTGGTTTCGGCCAGCACAGCGTCACAGTCGGCGGCGAGGATGGCCACTTTGAGGTGCGGGGCGTCGTCGGCGCTGCACGCTTCATCGGGGATAGTGAGGACGGTAAGACGAGCGTCTTTCACTTCGCCGCCCAACCCGCCCGGCATGTCCACAGTTCCCTGCACGATGCCCTCCGGCAAGGACAGCGGGCCGCCGTAGTCGATGAACCTCTGGAGTTGTGCACCGATCGCTGGGTCATCGGGCCAGGCGATCTTGAATTGCGCCCCGATCGGGGGGCCCTCCGTCAGCGCTGCTCGGCACCGCGCTCTGATGGTGATCGTGATGCACACCGAATCCTGCTCGACAGCCCAAATTGCGACCACGGTGGGCCCGACGGAAGGTGATCCGGAAGGTAGCTTGTCCGACGCGGCAAACTCGTAGGTGTAGAAGGGGTCATTGGCGTTCAGCGCCCTGTAAATCGTCACCAGATCGCTCTGCACGTCCACGGCCGATAGTGCTTCACCGGCCTGCCGAGCAGCGCGCTCCGACACCAGTGCGGTGAGGTTTTCCACCGCGGCCAGAACTCGCTCCTTGCCGTCGCGAAGGTAGTAGTCAATTACCTCCGGGTAGGTGGCGGCCAGCATATTGCAGTAGTCAAGACCTTTGGGATGGCACGGGAAATCGGCCTCGCTGGTGAAGTCGTAGAACCAGTGCAGGTTCGCGTCCGTGAGGTCCAGTGGCATCACCAGATTCCATTCGGTGATGTGCCAGCCCTCCCGCGCGCTGGTCTGAACTACCCGGTCGTACGACGCTCTGATCTTGTTTTTCTGAGAACTCTTGAGGTTCTCGGCGAATTTCTTGACCTGGTAGACGGCTCGTTCTTTGGAGCCCCCGGCTGGACCAGGAACGAAGATGTCCACGCCGCCGTCACCCCGGCTCGGACGTACGTGCACGGCACTGGGGTGCTCGCGGCACAGCATCATGCTGACCACGGCCTCGATGTCGTTGCCCTCGTAGGTACTCCATGGAATGCGCGACATCCCACCATCATGACCAGTCCAGCCGACAGCACCCTAAGACACCGCGCGGTTTTGCACAGGCGGCGGGTAACGCTCAGAGTGTTCGTCGAAGAAGCGAAACTCGACGCTGCCTCCCGGCCAGACCTGGTGCGTCTTCTGCGCAGACCCGCAGGTGGTGCAGAAATCTCAATTCTTTAGTCCTGACAACAGCCCGCCGTCACTGGATCGGGCCGTACTTTGCGCGGGAAAGCGCGGTCGGATTCACTGCAGCAAAGGGAATGCTCGTCTGTCTCAACCCGCTGGCATGGTTGGGTGCATTCCGGGAAGGTCAAGAAAGGACGTTGTATTGCCGACAGAGCAACCGCGCATGCGGAAGTACTGTGAACTTGCGCGTCGTGCCGCCGAATGGGGTATCGACTTTCAACACAACGACCGTGTGCCGAATGGGCGGGCACTCATAGCCTGCGATGCCTGGGCGGCGTGCATCATCGTCTCACCCAGCACAGCAGAATGGTTGGGGCCGGAGGATAGTGCTGCTTTCTGGACGGCCATGTCTTGGGCCAAGCCCGGCGAGCCAGTTCTCGTCGACCTGCCTGCCTTTGGTGGCGACGCGCGAATTGCGGAACCGCTGCCGACCAATCTCCAAGACCTAGGGGAGCACGCAACGGCGCTTGCCGCGTCGTTCTACCCCCCGACCGGCTGGGGCGACGACGACGAAGACGACGAAGACGACGAAGACGACGAAGACGACGAAGACGA
>JAUPKO010000618.1 GCA_030837395.1 Actinomycetota bacterium
GATCGCCGCCCCACCATCCGAAGCAGGCGCAGTGAACACGACCGACGCGGTCTTGTCCCCACCGGTGGCGGCCAGCCCCGTCGGCGCCCCCGGCACGGTCGCTGGCGCCTTCGGGGTGACGGCCACCGGCGTGCTCTTGGCACTCTCGTTGCCGGTCTTGTCCCGTGCGGCGACGGTGAACCAGTAGCCGGTGCCGTTCACCAGACCGGTCACGGTCACAGCTGCGCCGGCGGTCGGGGAACCGGCCGCGGGCACCCAGGGCCCGGCCGCCGACGGTCCCTGATAGATCGCATAGTTCTTCAGATCGGCTGCGGCCACCGCGGTCCAGGACAGAGCGGCGGTCTTGTCCCCGGCGGTGGCCCGCAACCCGCCCGGTGTCGGCGGCGCGGTGGTGTCAGCCTCGGGGGCGTAGTAGCCCAACGTGTCCACGATCGCATCGACACCCTTCGTGGACGTGTTGAACAGGCTCACCCTGCGGTCCGCGGACACCCCCACGGTGTGCCCGTTCGCGCGGGTGTAGCCCGCCCCGGGCCAGGCGATCGCCGCCGGCACCGCCGCCGGCGCCCCGGCCGGGAACACCCGCAACCCACCACCTGCGCCGGTGGCTGTGGCGGTGCCGTTGTAGGCGATCGCGACCGCCCCGGCCGGCACCACATCCCGGGCCGTCACCGCCCCGGCGGCATCGCGACCGTCGGCCACCGACACCGTGCGCGGCACCTGCCCGGCCCCGACCCCCAACTGCCCCTTCGCCGGCGCCGCGGCCCGGGAGTCATAGGCCCGCGCCGGATCCACCGGGAAGAACAACGCCCCCGACCCGGCGTAGTAGCCGGCCACATCGATCTGGAACCGCACCGGGGACCCGGCCGAGTTGAACACCTTGATCGTGCGATCCGCGGCCACCCGCACCTGCAAACCGTTGGCCACCACATCCCCAGGAACCGTCCAGTTCACCGTCGACGCCGACGACGACACCTGATCCCCGGGAAACACCCGCAAATGCCCCGCGGTGCCCGGGCCCACCACCGTGATGTTGTACGCCACCGCCCCCACCCCGGCCGGCACAATGTTCTTCGCCCCGCCATCGGCGGGGACCTGGTCGGCCACCGACACCTTCCGGGTGCCCCCCGAGGCCAGCAGACCTTCCCTCGAGGACGCCGAGTCATACACCCGCGTCTGCGTGATCGGGGTGAACCGGCCCCCCGCCGGCCCGCTGGCTGCGGGCACGAAGTAGCCCACCACGTCCACGACCGCGTCCACCGCGCCGGTCGCCGCGTTGTAGACCCGCAGCCGCCGCTGGGCATCCACCTTGCCCACCAGGCCGTTCGCGATCGTCTCCCCGACCCGGAAGTTGATCGCCGACGCCGACGAAGACGCCACGTCCCCGGGCATCACCCGCAGATGCCCCGCCACACCCGGCGACGGCACCGTCACGTTGTACGCCACGGCCACCGCCCCCGTCGGCACGACATTCCTGGCCCCACCCGTGCGCGCGGTCTGATCCGCGACCGAAAACGTCCGCGTCTCCCCCCTGGTTAGCGACCCCGCCCCTCCCTGTGACGGCCGCGAATCAAACACACGAACCGGGACCACCGGCACAAACACCGACCCCACCGGAGCCCCGGCTGGCTCCACCGCTGATGGGCCCAGATCCGGCCTCGGCATGGACGCGGTGTTTAGCCGTGCAGGCGACTCGATTCGTTCAGAGGACCCCACGACCGAAGCCGCGGCCTGCTCGCCGGCGGCACCCGACGCCCGAGGCGCCGCAGCCGCCGGCGAAGCCATCGACGACGCAGAAACCACCAGAACCACCCACACCGCCAACCACACAGCGCGCAACCCCGCCAACCCCCGCCGGCCCACACCCACCACCGAACCCACCACGACAGCACCCCGAACCAACCCTGACGACACGTGCCGCCACCAACGACACAAACCCCCCACCGCGTACGCCGTCACGTCACCCGAAATGGTGACCACGACCCGAGGCCATCCCAGGCGTGCAGCACAAGAATTCGGCGCCTCTCGCCGCCAGAGCCCGGAGCTTCTGAAGCTGGTCGTTGCCCTCCTGTGGACGCGTCCTGGCCTCCCTGCCAGACGGGCCCGACACAGGGACCGCGCTGAGTTCCAAATCGGCAAGAAGCATCGGTGTCTCAGTCGCCGCACCACGCCCACCGGACCGGCACAATCAACAACATGACCTGACCACCCCCGCTCCTGACCGTCGCCTCGACTCAGGCACAGCGGTCTCTCCGAGGCCACCACAACAGTCGAACACGATGGCCACCCCCACCCCCGCCAACATCGCCGCCGCCCTCGCAGGCAAGCTCCACACCGGCACCGCCAACGGGCACCGCTGCCGCTGCGGCGCCGCCCGGCATCCCTGCGGCATCCGGCACCCGCCTCGACATCCGGACAGCAGAAAGCCCAGGCCTGGGGAACGTACCCCTGACCTGGGCTTTCGTGCTGCGTGGCGGGTGAAGGATTCGAACCTTCGAAGGCGAAGCCGACGCATTTGCAGTCCGTCATCGGCCCCACCGACCTATTCGACTGGAGCTTCCGTTTGCGGACCACCCCTCAGCCCAACGCACCCAGCCTGTCTAATGCCCCCGCCTGGCGCGTGCCGTAGATGCGCAGCGTGATGTCCACGGTGGAGTGCCCTGCTGCGGTGGATACGTCGGCGGGCGAGGCGCCAAGGTCCCAAAGGTAGTGCGATGCGAATACGTGTCGCAGGTCGTGCCAGGTCCACAGCCGCGTGCCGTCCTCGGCCCGTGGCCATCCGGCCGCGTCCGCGGCTGGGTGGAAGCGTCGGTTGTAGAAGTTGGTGGCGCCCCAGAACCCTCCTCGTGGGGCCGGGAACATCAGCCCCTGACCCGCCGCCCGGGCCCGACGGGAGACAAGCGCGGACAGCTTGATTCCTCCGGGTGTGGTCGGCGGATAGACGGTGGTGCGCACCTTCCTGCCCTTCGGGGCCCCGAGGGTCGGCACCCCGTCCACTTCGGTCACCTGGCGGGTCACCCGAATCAACCGCCGCCGGGTATCGACGTCGCTACCGCGCAACGCCCGCAGCTCCCCCAAACGCACCCCCGAGTAGGCGGCCACCAGCACCGCCAGCGCCGTCGGCTCACCCTTACGACACAACCCGGCCATGGCCTTGTACAACGCCGCCACGTCGGTGTGCGACGGGATTTCGTCGGGGGGCACCCACAGCGGGTCCGTGCCCTGCTCGTGCGCCTCAACCTCCCGCTGGCCCGCCCAGTGCACATCGCCGATGAGGCGTTCTGGGGCCGTGACCAGGTAGCCGTGGCGGTGACCCCACCGCAGGGCCGTGCCCAACACGCGCCGCACCCGGGCGCCCTCACCGGCGGTGGGCGCCGAATCGACCACGCGCTGAATGTCGGTGCGGCGCAGCTCCTGGCAGGTCATGTGCCCGATTGCCGGCCGGACCCGCTTGGCCAGGACCCAGCGAACCCCCGCAGCGTGTTTGGGCGACCACGGCGTGGGCCGTGGACGGTCCGGGTCCTCCCACGCATCCAACAGTTCCGACACGGTGCGCCGGGCCTGGTCGGCATCCGCCGCCAAACGGGCCGCGATGGCGGCCGCCTTGTCCGTGGCCGTCTTGATGGTGCGGCCCCCCGAGGTGACGCGGCGTTCCCCATCGACCCGGTACACAATCTGGTGGTAGGGCCGCGACGCGGTCGGCGGGTGGATGCGTATCGGGTAGCCGGCCACATCCATCGACTGGTCCAGGACATCGTCAGGCAACGCGACCACCTGCCGGGATGAGGATGACCGGCGGGGCATCCGGGTTTACCCGGTACTGCGTCACATAGCGCGACGGACGGCTACCGCGCTGGGCCTCGGCCCACGTGTCCACCTCGGCGGCGACCCAGCGAACCGACCCGCCGAGCCGCACCGGCGTCGGGAAGTCGGCTCGAGCGGTCAGCCGCTTCACCGTGGAGAGCGACACTCCCCACTCGTGTGCGAGCTGC
>JAUPKO010000619.1 GCA_030837395.1 Actinomycetota bacterium
CCCGGCCTACCCGAGGCACTGACCCCAACCCCCACCAGCAGCGAAAGGGCACGAGCGCCTCCACCGCTCGTGCTCTTTTGCTTGCCGCCGTCACTGCCTCAGCCGCGGCAGGGACGGGTACTCCGGGCGGATGTTCGCAGAGTTGGCGCAGCCCCCAGGAGCGGGGGTGGCTCAACCGGGGGCTGCTTCCGCCCGGGGGGGGTGGGCGGTCACCTAATCATGACCCGGCGACGACCCCGACCGTCAACCTCTGGGCTGACCCTTCACGGTCTATTCACAGTTCCCATACCTTCCGTTGGCAACCTGTGCGATCACACCAAAGCCGGCAGTTCGATCCCCGTGTTGGCGTGACAGTCATACCCGTGTGGGTTCTTGTGCAGGTACTGCTGGTGGTACTCCTCGGCAGGGTAGAACGTGAGCCCCTCGGCGCTGCGTAGTTCGGTGGTGATGGGGTCGAAGCCGCGCTCGGCCAGCACCTCGCCGTACTGCTGGGCCGTGGCCCGCACCACCTGGGCCTGCTCGTCATCGGTCCAATAGGCCGCGCTGCGGTACTGGGTGCCCACGTCGTTGCCCTGCCGGTAGCCCTGGGTGGGATCGTGGTTCTCCCAAAACACCTTGAGCACGTCATAGGTGCTGGTCACGGCGGGGTCGTAGGCCACCATCACGGTCTCGGTGTGGCCGGTCCGACCGCTGCACGTCTCGTCATACGTCGGGTTGGGAGTGGCGCCACCCATGTAGCCCACCGCAGTGCCCAGCACGCCGGGCAACTGCCACAGCCGCCGTTCGGCACCCCAGAAGCAACCCATCGCCAGGTACAGCACCTCGGTGCCCTCCGGCCAGGGTCCCAGCAGCGGCGAGTCCAGCACGATGTTGCGGGTCGGCACGCGGTAGGCGGGCTCGTTGCGACCCGGCAGGGCCTCGTTCGGATCCACCATCGCGACTCTGCCGCCGAACAGATTCCAAATGCTCATGGTTAATGGTCACCGGCAAACGGCGATCCCGCAATGCACGCGATCGTCGGGCCCCGCTTTAGGGTTGGCCCGTGGCAGTCACCGCCCCCGAGCACCCCAGTGAGCCCGCGCCCCCCGCGGCCCGGCCACTCGCACCGTTGCGCCCACCCTCGTGGCAACAGCGCCTGGTGCCCCCGATGCCCGTGGGCGGTTGGCGCGGTTGGATCGGCGCCCTGGTGGCCCTGGCCATCGCCGCCCTGCTCCGCGTGCCCAACCTGGGCCGACCGGCGGACTTCGCCTTCGACGAGACCTACTACGCCAAGGACGCGCTGGGCCTGCTCCGGTACGGCGCCGAACAGAAGATGGTCGAGGGTGCGAACGCCCTGATCCTGGCCTCGGACGGCAATCCGGACACCCTGGACCCCTTCGCCGACGGCCCCAGCTACGTCGTCCACCCGCCGTTCGGCAAATGGGTCATCGCGGCCGGCGAGGCAGTGTTCGGGGTCAACCCCACAGGGTGGCGCATCGGGGTGCTGATCTGCGGCCTGATCGCCGTGGTGCTGATGGCTCGGATCGTGCGTCGGCTCACCCGGTCCAATCTGTGGGGGTTCGTGGCCGGCCTGCTCATGGCCGTCGACGGCGTGGCGATCGTCCTGAGCCGCACAGCCGTGCTCGACAACGTGCTGATGGTGTGCGCGCTGGCGGCTTTCGGGGCGCTGCTCCTGGATCGGGATCGAACTCGCGCCAAGGTGGCGGCCACGCTCGGCCCCGCCGGCGATCCGAGCAGTCGATGGCCGGTCGGCGAGTCGACCGGGCCACGCTTGGGGGTGCTACGGCCCTGGCGATTGCTGGCCGCGGTACTGCTGGGGCTCGCCTGTGGGGTCAAGTGGAGCGGGCTGTGGTTCGTCGTGGCCTTCGGCCTGCTGACCGTGCTGTGGGATCTGGGGCTGCGGCGGTCGCTGGGCACGAGTCGGCCCTGGTTGACGACGCTGCGCGACGCCATCCCCACCGCCGTGTTGTGGGTGGGCATCGCGGCAGTGGTCTACGTCGCCACCTGGACCGGCTGGTTCCTCGCCGATGCCGACCACGCCTACTACCGCGATTGGGCCTCGTCATCGACCTCCACGGTGCCGCTGGTGCCAGACGCTCTGCGCTCCCTGTGGCACTACCACGCTGAGGCGTACCGGTTCCACACCACGTTGACGTCGCCGCATTCGTATTCGGCCAACGCCTGGGGTTGGCCGGTGCAAGCGAGGCCGACGTCCTTCTTCTACTCCGATGCCGGGCCCTGTGATGCCGATAAGTGCGCCCAGGAGGTGCTCGCGCTGGGCAATCCGCTGATCTGGTGGGCCGCCACGTTGGCCTTGTTCCACCAGGCCTGGCGCTGGGCGGGCCGTCGGGACTGGCGCGCCGGTGCGGTGCTGGCCGGGTTCATCGCTGGCTGGGCGCCTTGGCTGATGTTCCAACAACGCACGGTGTTCGAGTTCTACGCGATCGCCTTCCTGCCGTTCATGCTCATGGCGCTGACGCTGTCGTTGGCGACCGTGCGCGGAGCACCCGACGTCGCGCCACACCGCTGGCCGGGTGCGATGGCCGCACCGACCCGCAACCTGGTGGGGATCGTCACCGTGGCGGTCTTCCTCGTGGCGGTGATCACGGCGAGTTGGTGGTTCTACCCGATCTGGACCGCCGAGTACCTCACCTACGCCCAGTGGAACCTGCGCATGTGGTTCCCCAGTTGGGTGTGACCAGCGCCACATCGCATCCGCTGCCGCCCCGGGACTGCACGATCGGGGCCATGCCACACTTGCCCCGAAGATTGGAGGGGCCGCCATGACCGGACTAGCCCAGCACCGCGACCACTCAGCCGAGTCCGAACGACGCCGACTCTCGCTGCTGGTGCGCATCGCCGCGACCGCGGGCGACTTCTCGCCCAAGTTGGCCACCGCGGTGGACCGCGCCACCGACGCCGAGGTGCAGGTGATGTCGGACCTGGTCGACATCGGGCTGTCGATTCCGGACCTGGTGCACTTGCTGCAGGGTGCCCACCTGCTGGTCGGTGACGACGAGCTCTACCTCAAGTGGATCTTCCCCCACAGCCGCAAGCGGCTATCCAGCCATCACCGCACGATGGACAAGGAGGTCACCCCGGACTATGGCCTGGATGGTCCCCTGGTCCGCGAGTCGCTGCACGGCAAGGCCCCCTTCGGCACCTGGGTGCAACTGGAACGCACCAAAGCGACCTTCCAGAAGGGAAAGATGCCGTCCTGGCACGACGTGGTGCACATCAAGGACTACGTGATCTATCGCATCACCGGCAAGAACGTCGGGCCGTGGGGGCTGTCGGCCCACGTCGACACCCGGCCGATGTTCCTTCGTCCGCCCTACACCGCCCCTGGTGAAGGTGCCCGGGAGGGCCTGGCAGGGTTCACCGCCCGTCGACTGGCGGTGGCCGAACTCGACAATGACGATGCGGCGGCCTGGTCGGACCTGCTCAGCCCGGACGTCGAGACCGTCGGCCCGGCCGGCGACCTGTTCCTGCCCCCCGATCCCCCTGAGCCGGATGATCTGCTGCCGCCGGAGCCGTTCCTCGACGAGTTGGGCCCGGGCCTGTTCGGCTCGCTGGCCATCGTCCAGCAGCGCGCCACCCTCCCCCCGGCCGCCCTGCCCGAGCTTCGCACCCCAGTGACCGAGCGGACGACCGTCACCCCGGAGCCCGGCGACCGGACCATCACCGTGCGACTTGGCAAACAAACGGTCACCATCCCCGTGGCCATCCACCCCATAACCTCCGCCCCCCTGTTCATCGGACTGGAGAACGACTGATGCCCCCCACCGGCACCTCCATGAGCCCCGCGTCGGCCGACCTCACCGACGACCAACTCGACGACCTGCGCGAATTGGTCGAGACCGGCCCGGTCGATCTCGGCGCCTACACCCAGGCTGAACTCGCCGTCGTGCTCGGCCAGTTGCCGGCCCTCGGCGAGGGCTTCGAGTCCGACGTGCTGGCCGAGGCAGTGCGGTCCCTAGCAGCTCGGGGGCTGCTGTTCAGCGACCCGGGCGACGACTTCGTGAACGTCGTCGGCGACCTCGGGCTGGTCCTGGCGCTGATCTCGGTCCGCCTTGGCACGC
>JAUPKO010000620.1 GCA_030837395.1 Actinomycetota bacterium
AACGCACCCCCAACACATGGAACAGCCGGACCCGCCGGCTCCACACCCATACCCCCAACCCGAAACAGCCCACAAACCAAAGAAAGCAATTCACCCAATTACTTGACGGTGGATCCAGGCTGAGACAGGGATCGGAAAAGCCCTGAAAAGTCGCCAATGAAACTTTACGAACCCTTTCTCAAGTCACTCCTAACCACCGCCGAATCCATAAACGGCGGAAGGTTAGGTGATCAAAATGTTCACACCCAGCGAGGCTCGGTCCCTCACCCGGATCGGACTTGTTCGCGTCGTCGGCCTCCTGGTCGCACTGGTCACCGCGAGCCTCGCCTTCGGCCTCACCGCACCCACTTCAGCGCAGGCCGCAGTTGCCTCGGCCCCCATGTTCGGTGTTCAGTTCCACGGCGTCTGGGGCAACTACACCGACGCCACCCGCGCCCAGGTGCTCGACACGCTCAAGGCCAACGGCGCGAAGACGGTTCGCATCGACGTGTCGTGGCGGATGCTCGAGCCGGACGCACCGGGCGTTTTCAACAGCTGGGGCCTGGCCACCGTCGACAAGGCGATCACCATGGCCGCCAGCCGTGGGCTCAAACCGCTGGTGACGCTGTGGATGACCCCCAAGTGGGCGACTGGCTCTGACAACGAGCGTCTCGCTCCCACCAGCGCCACCGCCCTCAACGCCCTGACGGACGTGAGCAAGCGCCTCGCCGTTCGCTACAACGGCAAGGTGGACGCCTGGGAGGTCTGGAACGAGCCCAACAACGCGGACTTCATGCCCGGCGCCGACCCGGTGGTCTACGCCAAGGTCCTCGCCGCGGCGAGCAAGGGCTTCAAGGCTGGCAGCCCCGCCACCCCGGTCGTCTTTGCCGGTACCTCCTACGTTGACGATGAGTGGATCGGCAAGGCGCTGGCCGCTGGAGCCGCAGGCAAATACGACGTCATGGGAGTGCACCCGTACATGGCGGTCGCGGACCTCGCCCCCGACCTGGCCGACGACGGAACGATGTGGCGCATGAACCACCTGCCGAACCTGATCAACGTGATGGGCAAGTACGGCGAAGCCAAGAAGCCGATCTGGTTCACCGAGTTCGGCTGGAGCGTGCACCCGACGCCGGCCGGCACCGCCAACTGGGCGCGGGGCGTCACCCCGGCACAGGCCACCGACTACCTCAACCGCACGGTCGCCCTGGTCAAGGCCAAGTACCCCACGGTCGCCCGCGTCTACTGGTACAAGGACCGCGCCGACTCGGCCGACGTCAACAACACCGGCTACGGCCTGGTGCTCCCCAACGGCAAGCCCACCCCGACGCTGACCGCCGCCAAGGCGATCTTCGCGGCCCCGGTCGCCCCGGTCAAGCCCGCCGCTCCGGCCTCACTGACGGTGACGGCCACCAGCAAGGCGACGGTCGCCACAGCCCGCTGGACCGCCCCGACCAACGCCACCGTCACCGGCTACACAGTCCAACTGCGCAGGGTGGACCGGCCGTCGACCGCCACCACCCAGGTGGCAGCCACCACCCTCACCACCAACTTCACCGTCGTGAAGGGAGGCACCTATCAGGTCGCAGTCGCAGCAACCAACGCAGCCGGTAGTGGGGCATACAAAGTGTCCGCCCCATTCACAGTCCGCTGAAGCCTGATCAACCTCAGCGCAAGCACTTCCGCCGATTCAAGCCCCGCCCAGCGCGGGGCTTGAATCATGTCTGGGCCCGCTCCCGCGCCAGCACCAACAGATCAGCCAACTGCGTCCGCGTCAGCAACCCGTCGCCGCCGGATCGGGCACAGGTCCAACGGGCAGCGCACTGGCCCGCCAGCAGCGCATCGGCCACCTCGGCTTCCCCGTACGCAGACGAGCCACCGATCAGGGCGAGCGTGTGCAGGAACCCCACCGCCAGGCCATCGCCGGCGCCGTTCGTGTCGATCACGGGGAGTTCCAGCGACGGTGGCGGCTGGCGCACCAGCCCCTTGCCGACACGCACCATCGCGCCGTGGGCGCCCAGTCCCACCACGACAACGTCAGGTCCCAGCTCCTTCACCCGCGCAGCGGCGGCGGCCGGATCGGCAAGGTGGGCGCCCGACATGAACACCACGTCGGAGCCGGCGATGAAGTCAGCCCGGTAGGGGTCGCGCACGTCGGCGACATCCTGCAGGTCGGTGGCCACCAGGGCACCACTGGCCCGTGCCGCCGGCAGCAACTGCCGCGACCAATCCGACAGGTGGAACAGCACCACCCGCGCTCCGGTCAACGCATCGGCCGCTCCCTGCGGCACCGGCACCTGCATATGCCCGCGGCCATCGTAGAAGGCCCGGCGGCGGCCATCAGGCGTCATCAAATTGACACTGCGCGCGGTGCCGGCCGGGTCGAGCACCTCTGCTGCGATCACCACGCCGTCGATCGCGAACGCTCCGCGCACCATGGCCGCCGCCCAGTCGTCTCCGAAGGCCCCGATGAACCCCGTGCGCCAGCCGAGTCGCGCGAAGCCCCGACTGGTGAATCCACCGGCCTGACCCACGGTGTCGACCGTACGCACCATGGTCGAGTCACGCGTCATGTCCGGCACGTCATCCGGCACATACACGAGTGTGTCGACCCCCGCCGCGCCCACCACGACTACGTCATAGGTCATCGACTTCTCCGGGGTGCTAGAGGTGCGCTGCCTGCCACAGCAGGGCCGAGTTGACCATGACGCTCACCCCGATGCCGATCGCCCGCTCATCCACATCGAAGGTGGAGGCGTGCAGGTCGAGCCTGGGACCCTGTGACGCTGGATTGTGGGTGCCCAGGCGGGCGTAGGCCCCCGGCACGTCCTCCAGGTACCACGCGAACGAATCGCCGCCCCAGGACTGCTCAGTGGCGAATACCGCCTGGTCGCCGAACGAGGCCCGAGCGGCCTGCTCCATCGTCCCCATGGCCTCGGCGTCGTTGACCACGGGAGGGATGCCCCGGTTGTAGATCAACTCCCATTCGGCACCGGTCTCGCCGAGCACGTCGTCAAGCGCCTGCCGCAGGATCGCCGGGGCGGCATCCCACAACTCCCGCGACGGCGTGCGCATCGTGCCACGCATCCGGGCCACGCTCGGGATCACGTTGGGCGCCTCGCCGGTGTGCAGGGCGCCGAACACCAACCGCGTGGCACCCACGGCGGCCGCGCGCTCGGCGAACCGCCCGGGCACGAGGGTGACGAGTTGTCCGGCCACGCGCACGAGGTCGACGGTGCGCTCCGGTCGCGCGGTGTGGCCGCCGGGGCCGCGCAGGACGATCTCCACCGTGTCCGAGGCCGAGGTGATGGCCCCCACCCGGCCGCCCAGTTGGCCCAGGTCGGCCTTGGGATCACAGTGCATCCCGAAGATCACCCCAACGTCTTCGAGATAGCCCTCCTTGATCACATCCACCGCCCCGCCGGGGACGGTCTCCTCGCCGGGCTCGAAGATCAGCCGCACCGGCCCGGGCAGCCGGCCCATCTCGTCCAGCGTCTGCAACGCGATACCGGCCCCGAGCACCACCGAGGTGTGGACGTCGTGACCGCAGGCGTGGGCGACACCGGGGCGTCGGGAGGTGTACTCCGAATCGGTGAGGTCGTCCATGGCCAGGGCGTCGATGTCGGCACGCAGCGCGACTCTCGGGCCGTCGCCGTAGCCCACATCGCAGATCAGACCGGTCCCGCGGGAGAGGACCTGCGGATCCAGGCCGTTGGCGCGTAGCCAGTTGCAGATCTTGTCGGTGGTGGCGTGCTCCTCATAACTGGGTTCCGGGTGCCGGTGCAGATCACGCCGGAAGTCAATGAGCGACGGGCCGTGCCGGCGCAGGAAGTTGCTCAAGTCCACGTGGCCCGGGGTGGAGGCGATCCCCGGGGTCGGCGCGTTGGACGGGGTCGCACCCGCGCCGGCCTCGGCCGTCATACTTGGGGTCCGTCGGTCAACTCGCGGGTCAGGCTCGCCACGACGTCACGCAAGTCCGCCCCCCGGGCAACAAGGTCCAACTGTCGTCGGTAGGAACCGCCCTGCGCCACCATGGTCGGTATCAGGTCCAACTCCGCGCGGCAGCCGAGCCGATCCGCGATGGGCCGCAACTGCTCGACAAGTTCGAGCATGTCCTCCTTCAGCGGCCGGTGGTCACCGTGGTCGTCGGTGATGATCTGCGCATCCAGGCCATAACGAGCGGCCCGCCACTTGTTCTCGCGTACCACCCAGGTATGACGCAGCGGCACCTCGGCGCCGGCGTCGATCAGGTCGTCGAACCAGGTGACCAGGCACTGCGCGAGCGCGGCGATGGCCGACACCTCCATCAACGACGGGATGCCGTCGCACATGCGCAACTCCACCGTGCCGAAACCGGGGTGTGGCCGGATGTCCCACCACACCTCGCGCACGGTCGAGATACTTCCGGCCCGGATCAGCGCGTCCAGGAACAGTTCGAACTCCGCCCAATCGTCCAGCCGCGGGGGCAGTCCGGCGGTCGGCATCACCTCGAACACCTTGGTCCGGGCGCTGGCCAGGCCGGTGTCCTCGGACTCCCAGAACGGACTCGAACAACTCAGCGCCAGCAGGTGCGGCAAGTAGGTGGTGAGTCCGTTGACGGTTGTGATGGCCTTCTCAGCCGACCGCACTCCCACGTGCACGTGGACGCCGTGGATCATCAGCCGCCGGGCCGGCCACTGGATCGTCTCCACAAGTTGGTGGTAGCGAGGGTTGGGACTGATGGTGAGGTCGGTCCACCGGGCGAACGGGTGGGTGCCCGAGGACATCATCGACACCCCGCGGGCGTCGAGCAGCGGTTGGAGCTCGTCGATGGTGCCTTGCAGGTCCGCGCGGGCCTCGGCGGGGGTCTCGCAGATGCCGGTGATCACCTCGATGCTGGACTCGAACAATTCGTGCTTGGCCTTGGGATGCTCCCCGCCGAAGGGCTCACCCATGGCACCGAGGATCTCGACCGAGCAGGGTTCGGGAAACCCGGTCTCGTTGTCGACGACCCAATACTCGACCTCGACGCCGAGTGTGCTCCGCTCGGACGAATTGAACTCCATGGGTAGAAAAGTAGTCCTGGTGCACACGTCTTGGCGCCCCGAATCCGCCCGGACCCACACTCGTCGGCCAACCCCGTGAGCCAATCGCCAACCCCCGGCGCCGTGCGGCCTGGTGGTCGCGTATGCTGAACGGGCTCTCACCGGCACGTCGCAATCCCTGGCCCCCATCGTCTAGCGGCCTAGGACGCCGCCCTTTCACGGCGGTAGCACGGGTTCGAATCCCGTTGGGGGTACGCACAACGGTCATGTACTCACGTACCTGGCCCCGTAGCGCAGTTGGTTAGCGCGCCGCCCTGTCACGGCGGAGGTCGCGGGTTCGAGTCCCGTCGGGGTCGCCAAAGGGTCGGGCAACCGACCCTTTGCTGTGATCGGTCTTGCCGCCGGCGATCCCGGTACGGAGGCCGGTCACAGGGCCAGGTAGCTCAGTTGGTACGAGCGCCCGCCTGAAAAGTGGGAGGTCGACGGTTCGACCCCGTCCCTGGCCACCGAGAAAAGGCCCCTCGCCGGTCACCGGCGGGGGGCCCTTTTCGACGCGCCGACCTCAAAGGTTTCTTGAAACTCTGCGGCATGCTCTGGCACTCTTGCCCTGTCCAATGCCGCTGCGGCTCGTTTCGCCGCTGAATGGGAGTCACCCATGGGTTTCGTCGGGTCAGTCAAGTCCTGCTTCTCCAAGTACGCCACCTTCTCGGGCCGCGCCCGCAGGTCCGAGTTCTGGTGGTTCTATCTGTTCACCCTCATCGTGGGCATCGTCGCCTATGTGATCGACCGTCTCGTCGGGTGGAACGTCACCACGAACGACGTCATCGTCAACGGCGAGACTTACACCGTCGCCTCGGCCTACAACCCGGGGTGGATCCAAGTGGTCGCAGGCCTCGCGGTGCTGCTGCCGATGATCGCCGTCTCAGTGCGACGCCTGCACGACCGTGATGCCTCCGGCTGGTGGTGGTGGCTGCAGCTGCTCAACTGCCTGTGCGGTCTGGGCACGCTGATCCTGGTCTTCGCCTTCTACATCCAGCCAGGTACCGCTGGCGCCAACAAGTACGGGCCCGACCCCAAGTCCATGGCCCCGACGGCGTAGCCCACGCAGTACCCCCTGATCCCGTCCGACCCGTGCGGCCCCCGGCCGCGCGGATCGGGCGGGATCGCTCTATGCGGCGTCAGTGGCCTCTTCGGCCGGGTGGTGCCGCAGGTAGCGACCCTCGTCGTTGATGTAGGCGTAGTACAGGCCGATCAGCACACCGCCCCCAACGAAGTTGCCCAAAAGCGAGATGATCACCACCACGGTGGCCCCGACGGCGTCGATCCCGGTGTTCAGACCATGGGTGAGGAACAGCACGGTGTTGGCCACCGAGTGCTCGAACGCCAGGAAGGCGAACACGAACACCGACATGATCATCACCAGCGCCTTTAGCACATCGGACTTGATGGTGCCGTTGTAGACCAGGAGCATCGCGAGGTTGATCATGAAGTTGCACAGCACGGCCCGGAAGAACAGGTCGGTCATGCCCACCAGCCCGTCGGTGTAGTAGCCGAGCTTGGAGTCGACGGCCTCCTGCATGGCCGCGGTGGTGTCGCCGTTGAGCAACGATGTGAAGGCCACCAGCACGGCGATGAGCAGGCCGCCGAGGAAGTTGCCCATGAAACACAGCGCCAGCAGCGTGAGCGCCTTCTTGACTCCCGTGCGGTGGTAGTAGACGCCGATGCTGGTGATCATCATGTTGGATGTCAGCAACTCGGACTTGGAGTAGTAGATGAACACCAGCGCCCAGCCGAACACCAGGGCCCCGAGGAACTTGCCGACCACGTGCAGGTTGCCCTCGCCGACGCTGATCTCATCGAACCCGGCGACGATCGTGTAGTAGGCCGTGTAGAAGATGCCGACAATCACGCCGGCCATCGCGGCCCGCATGAGGTAGCGCTGGGCGACCTGCCCGGTCATGGCCGTCTTGGCATCGAGCAGATCGAGCACCGTGGAGATGAACTGCTTGCCGGGGAACATCCGATCGGTGGTTCGGGTCACGACTGTGAGGCTATTGGCGCGGCGACCCCGATGCGCGCGGGGCAGCGCAACTCAGGCCGCGTCAGGCGGGTCCGGGTGTGCTGTAGATCGCCTCGATCTCGTCGGCGAAGTCCTCGGTGATCACACCCCGCTTGAGCTTCTGTGTGGGCGTCATGTGGCCGGACTCCTCGGTGAACTCCACGTCCAGCAGTCGCCAGGACCGAATCGACTCGGCCTTGGAGACCGCTGCGTTGGCGTCATCCACCGCGGCCTGCAACTCCTCGCGCAGGTCGGCATCGTCGTGCAACTCGGCCACCGTGGTGCCGGTCTTCTTGTGGGCGGCCGCCCAGGCCGGGAGTGCCTCCGGCGCGACCGTGATCAGAGCACCGATGAACGGGCGTCCTTCACCCACCACGAGGGCCTGCCCGACCAGGTTGTGCGCCTGCATCCGATCCTCCAACACGGTCGGGGCAACGTTCTTGCCACCCGCCGTGACGATGATCTCCTTCTTTCGGCCGGTGATACTCAGGAAGCCATCGGCATCGAGGCTCCCGAGGTCGCCGGTGGCGAACCAGCCGTCGGTGTCGATCGCCGCGGCAGTAGCCGCAGCATTGTTGTGGTAGCCGGCCATGATGTGCGGTCCGCGCAGCGAGATCTCGCCGTCGTCGGCGATTCGCACGGCCGTGCCCGGCATTGGTTGGCCGACCGACCCGATCCGTGGATTCTCAGCCCGGTTGAACGTGCCCGACGCCGTGGTCTCGGTCAGTCCGTAACCCTCCATCACGGTCAGACCGATGCCTGCGTAGAACATGCCCAGCCGCTCGCCCAGGCTGGCGCCGCCGGTGATCGCATAGCGCAGCCTGCCGCCCATCGCAGCGCGCAACTTGCCGTAGACCAGCCGGTCGAACAGGGCGTGCTGGGCGCGCAGGAGCAGCGAGGGGCCGGTGCCGGCATGGGTGGCGCGGCCGTAGTCGATCGCCACTGCTGCCGCGCGTTCGAAGATCCACCCCTTGCCGCCCGCGTGAGCCTTCTGCTGGGAGGCGCTGAAGATCTTCTCGAAGATTCTCGGCACCCCCACCAGGAAGGTCGGCCGCACTGTGGCCATATCACCGACCAGCAGTTTCGGGTTGGGGCAGTGGGCCACCTTCATGCCGCCCTCCGCGCAATACACCTGCGCTCCCCGACCAAGCACATGCGCCAACGGCAGGAACAGCACCGTGGTGGCCTCCGGGGTCTGCACCACCGGACCAGTCGTGGCCACCAGCGTGCGCACCACGAACATCAGATTCGTGTGGGTGATCACACAGCCCTTGGGCCGTCCGGTGGTGCCCGAGGTGTAGACGATCGTGGCCGGGTCGGCGGGGGTGGCCTTGGCCGAACAGGCCGCAAGCTCGTCTTCGGGCACCGACTGCCCCTCGGCCGCGAGCTGGGCCAGGAGGTCATCGTCCATGACCCAGATCGGCGGCGGGGTCGCGGTGGCCGCCCGGACCCGATCGGCCGACGCGGCGGAGTCGGTGATGACCGCCGAGACGCCGCTGTCGGCCAGAATCCACTCGATCTGTTCGGCGGACGACGTATCGTAGATCGGCACCGCGAAGGAGCCGGTCCGCCACAGGGCAAAGTCCAACACCGTCCACTCGTAGCGAGTCGGCGACATGATGGCCACGGGCGTGCCTGCCACGACCCCACGGGCGATCAGGCCCTTGGCTACCGCGTCCACCTGCGAGGCGAATTCGGCCGCAGTCACGTCACGCCAGCCGGACTCCTCGCGGACGGCGTACATGGGCCGGTCGGGGAAGAGGCCGGCGTTGCGGGCAGGAATCGAGCCCGCGGTGTCGGTGATGGGGAGGGCGACCGCGGCGGGGACCTCACGTTCGACAATCATCGTGTTCCAATCTCTTCGGTCGTGCGGGCAGCGAACAGTCACAGATCCGGCGAGCAACTCCCGGAGCCCACGGCGGCGAGGCCGGCAAGATCGCCCCGCTGGAACTCGCGCTGATCCTGGTACACCGGAGCCATCAACTGAGTCGGGTCCGGCACGTGGTTGAGCCCGACGACGTGCGCTAGTTCGTGCAGCAGGATGGCTCGCAGCGTTACAGGATCGGAGTTTGACGACCCGTCGGGATCGATCGCCACGAAGCCAGTCACATAGTGGGTCAAGCCGGTCTCGGACTCCGTGACGCCCTGCGGGCCGCCCTGGCCCGCCGCATTCTCGGCCGTGCTGGGGGCCCACCCGATGAGGATCGGCGCCCAGCGCTCGCCGTAGCGCTCGGGCTGGTACGCCCGGCGGGTCGCCTCGGCACTCGCGGGTTCATCGGTGGTGCCCTCCAACACGAAAGCCACTCCAGTCGCCTGTCGTACCGTCGCCACCACACCGGCCACGAGGTCGTAGGCCCCCGCAGGTGCCCCCGCCAGGTTGACCACGACCTGCCACTGCCGACAGGGCGAGAATCCCGCAGCCGATCCGTCCGGGTTGGTCGTCATGGCCGCCCAGTCGCTGCTGCCGTTGAATGGGACCTTGGCCAGCAACCGCCGGGGCTGCTCACCGACTCCAGGCGGTGGAAAGTCAGGCGGACGGGCTGGTTCGACCGGTTCGGCGAACACCTCGAGGTTCGGAGAGGGGGGCGCCTGCACGCTGATGGCGGGGGCCGGTTCGGCCGGTGCCGTGGCCGCCGGAGTCATCGGCGCGGCTGGCTGGACGGTGGCTTGCGGCGCCACTGCCTCGGCACTCTGGCGGGGGTCCAGGCCGCGGCCCACCAGTGCCCCCGCGACCAGCGCAAGCACCGCCACGGTGGCCGCCATCACCCAGGCACCTCGGTGCGACTGTCGACGGGCCGGGGCGGGCGCAGGCACCGAGTCATCGACCTCGATCAGGAAAACCCAGTCCGACGGTGCGGCCGGCCAGTGCGCGGGCGGCCGCCAGCCGGCCGGGGGCAACCACCCCGTTGGCGGCGTGGGCCAGCCGGGCGGGCCGTTCCAGTAGACCGCCATCGGTCACCACCTTCCGGCGCGCGCCCCGCACCACACTTCGATTATCGCCCCTGCGCGCGGTCGGCCGCGCCCCGCCTGACCAACTCGAGGACCAGGACCCAGAATCAGCGTCCGCGCTGCTCATCGGCCATGCTAGAGGGGAGGCTCCCGGTGCGGTGAGCCCGATGCTCGGCACCGAAGGGAATTGAGCCATGGGACTGCGGCAGACCAATCTCGCCAAACTCGACGGCGGCGACTTCGACGTGCTGATCGTGGGCGGTGGCATCAACGGCGCAGTGTCCGCGGCGGCACTGGCGGCCCGGGGCGCCTCGGTGGCCGTGATCGATCGCGGTGACTTCGCCAGCTTCACCTCGATGGAGTCCTCCAACTTGGTGTGGGGTGGCTTCAAGTACCTGGAGAACTATGAGTTCGGCCTGGTGCGCAACCTGTGCATGTCGCGCAATCACCTCATGCGCGCCTACCCGGCCAACCTCAAGGAGATCCGCTTCCTGGCCACCCTTGATGAGCACTCTCCCTACCAGCCGTGGTTCTCGGCACTGGGCGCCACGGCCTATTGGATGATCGGCAACGGCTTCACCAAACCGCCGGCACTGCTGGGCCGCAAGGGCATCCTCAAGCGCGAGCCCAAGGTCGACGTCGACACGGCTCTCGGCGGCATCGAGTACTCGGACGCCTACATCGTCGACAACGACTCCCGCTTCGTGTTCGGGTTCATCAGGTCCGCGTTGAACTCAGGTGCGGTGTGCGCCAACTACGTGGAGCTGCGCAGTGCCGAGCGCACACCGTGGGGGTGGCGGGCGTGGCTGCACGACACCGACGGCGGGGCCGACTACGAGGTCACGGCAAAGGTGATCGTCAACGCGGCCGGCCCGTTCATCGACGACCTCAACGCCGCCCTGGGCATCACCACCAAACACAAGATCGTGTTCTCCAAGGGAATCCACCTGCTCGTGCCCCGCATCGCCGGCAGCGAGCGAGTGCTGGCGTTCTTCGACGACACCGAGCGACTGTTCTACGTGATCCCCATGGGTCCGCGGTCGGTGATCGGCACCACCGACGAACGCGTCGACCAGCCGGTGACACACGTTCAAGACGAGGACCGCGACTTCCTGCTCGAACAGATCAACGCGCGCCTCACCCTCGACCAGCCGCTGACCCCGGCCGACATCATCGCCTCCCGGTGTGGCGTCAGGCCGCTGGTGGTGGAGGGTTCGGGCAAGGGCTCGGAGGAGCAGGACTGGACCTCGCTGTCCCGCAAACACGCCATGGAGGTGGACAAGAAGGAGAACTTCGTGTCGATCTTCGGCGGCAAACTCACTGACTGCGTCAACATCGGCAACGAGGTCGCCAAGGCGGTGTCCAAACTTGGGGTGCGGTTGGACAAGGACCGCAGCACCTGGTACGGCGAGCCGCCCAAGGCCACCCGCGACGAGTTCTTCCGGCAGGCCCGGCTGATGCACCTCGATAAGTTGCGCCAGCGCGCCAGCTTCGAGACCCTCTCCACCCGGCTGTGGCGCCGCTACGGGCTGCGGGCGTTCGCGATGCTCGAGGCGATCCGCGACGACCCGGCAATGGCGCAGGACATCATCGCGGGGGCCGAGTACGTGCGAGTCGAGCTCTACTACGCTGCCCAGACCGAGATGATCACCACCCTGGACGACTTCCTGCGGCGCCGCTCCAAGATCGCCCTCGTGCTCAGCTACGAGGAGATCCGCGATGCCGACGGCATCCGCGAGGCCTGCCAGTTGCTGTTCGGCGATGACGCCGACCGGCGCTACGACGAGTACTTCACGCGCGAGCGGGAAGCCGAAGCGGCCGCCCTGCGAGCTGCGGATGCGGAGCCCGTGCCGGCCTGAGCATGACGAGTGTGGTTTCAGGGCATCACAGGTGCCACGAAACCACACTCGTTACAGCGGACCTAACCGAAGCGACCGGAGATGTAGTCCTCGGTCTGCTTCTCCCGCGGGCTGGAGAAGATCTCCTGCGTGGGGCCGGACTCCACCAACTTGCCGGGCTGACCGACGCCGGCGAGGTTGTAGAACGCCGTGGTGTCCGAGACCCGCGCGGCCTGCTGCATGTTGTGGGTGACGATGACGATCGTGAACTCGGTCTTGAGTTCGTGCACGAGGTCCTCGATGGCCAGCGTCGAGATCGGGTCCAGCGCCGATGCCGGCTCGTCCATGAGCAATACCTCCGGCTCGACCGCGATAGCCCGGGCGATGCACAGTCGCTGCTGCTGCCCGCCGGACAGGCCCGCCCCCGGGGCCTTGAGCCGGTCCTTGACCTCGTTCCACAGGTTGGCCCCACGCAGGGACTTCTCCACCACGACATCGGTGTCGCCCTTGCGCAGCCGACGGCCCTTCTCCAACTTCAATCCGGCGATCACGTTGTCGTAGATCGACATCGTCGGGAACGGGTTCGGCCGCTGGAACACCATGCCCACGGTCCGCCGCACGTTGACCGGGTCGACGTCGGG
This sequence comes from Actinomycetota bacterium, assembly GCA_030837395.1. Taxonomy (GTDB): domain Bacteria; phylum Actinomycetota; class Actinomycetes; order S36-B12; family UBA10799; genus JACJWR01. The sequence goes on from JAUPKO010000620.1 coordinate 12,491, forward strand.
GGCGTAGATGTTCTGCTCGTCGAGCAGTACCTCACCCTTGACGTGGGCGCCTGGGATTACTTCGTGCATGCGGTTGAGCGTGCGCAGCACCGTCGACTTGCCGCAGCCGGACGGCCCGATGAAGGCCGTCACAGCGCGCGGCTCGATCGCCAATGAGACGCCCTCCACCGCAAGGAAACTGCCGTAGTAGATGTTGACGTCGCGTAAGTCCATTCGCTTGGCTCGCGAACCGCCGTCGATCTCGTGCACCTTCTGCGCCTCCACACGCCCGGCAGCAGCGGCCGAGGCCACCGCCGTCACATCAACCGTCACTGGCGAGTTGATCTCCGAAGCCATCATTGTCTCCAATCCTCACGTCAGGACGTCTTGGGCGCGAATAGTCGAGCGACGATCCGGGCGCCGAGGTACAGGATCATCACGAGCAGGATAAGTACCAACGCACCCGCCCAGGCGCGGTCCAAAGACGCGTTGGTGCCGCTGGCGATCTGATCCCAGACGAACGTTGGCAATGAGGCCTGGGGGCCGGCGAAGGGGTTCCAGTTCATGCTCTGCGACAGGAACGTCGTGAGCAGCAGCGGGGCCGTCTCACCGGCGACGCGAGCCACCGCCAGCATGACACCGGTGATGATGCCGCCGAGGGCGGTCGGGATGACGATTTTGATGATCGTCTTCCACTTGGGGATGCCGAGCGCCAATGATGCCTCGCGCAGGTCGTTGGGCACGATGCGCAGCATCTCCTCCGTGGTGCGCACGACCGTCGGGATCATCAGGATCGTCAGGGCCAGCGAGGCCGCGAAGCCGGAGCGTTCGAAGCCCAGCGTCAGCACCCAGAAGGTGTAGATGAACAGACCAGCGATGATCGACGGGATACCCGTCATCACGTCGACGAAGAAGCTGATCGCCTTGCTGAGGCGGTTGGCGGCTGCGTACTCAACCAAGTAGACCGCGGTGAGGATGCCGATGGGCACTGCGATGATCGCCGCGATCAGCACCTGCTCCAACGTGCCGACCAATGCATGGGCGATGCCACCGCCCTCGCGGCGCGGACTGACGTTGCGCATGGTGTCGGTCATGAAGCTAAGGTCCAGCGCGGCCAGACCCTTGATGATGGTGACCGTCAAGATGGCCACCAGGGCGGCGAAGGCGGCCACGAACGTGGCATAGATCAGCGTCGTGGCCAAACGGTCGACGGCGTGCCGCTTGCCCTCCACCGCGAACGACCAGCCGGTCTGCCCGACGACGAACAGCAGCACTGCGACGACCACGGTGCCGGCCACGCCCTGCACGCCGGTCGTCAGGTTGAGCACGACGGCGGCGACCACTGCGGCGACCGCACTGTAGACCGGCGCCAACCGCGGCAGGGTCTTGCCCGTGAGGTCCCGGGCGGGTGCCGGGGTGGGGGCCGAAGGCCGGGTCGCGGTGGTGCTCATGAGTTGGCTCCTGAGAAAGCGGCCCGGCGAGCGATGATCCAGCGGGCGATCATGTTGACCACCATCGTGATGACGAACAGCACCAGACCGGAGGCGATCAACGCACTCAGGCCGTTCGGGCCGGCTTCGTTCCACTTCAGCGCGATGTTGGCGGCGAACGTGTTGCCGCCAGGTTCGGTGATGTGCCAGTTGATGGTGAACAGCGCGGACAGGATAAGCGCCACGGCGATGGTCTCACCCAGGGCTCGACCCAATGCCAGCATGGCGCCGGAGATCATTCCGGGTCGGGCGAAGGGGAACACCGAGACGCGGATCATCTCCCACCGGGTGGCACCGAGGGCCAGAGCGGCCTCTCGGTGCGCCTGCGGCACCTGGGTGAACACTTCACGGGTGATGGCCGACATCGTCGGCAGGATCATGATCGCCAGCACGACGGCTGCGATGAAAATCGACTTCGTGTAGATGCCCTGGGTGTTCTTGAACAGAGGGATGAAGCCGAGGTAGTCGTTCATCCACTTGGTCAGCCCGAACATGTTGGGCATCAGGAACTGCAAGCCCCACAGGCCGAAGATGATCGACGGCACCGCGGCCAGCACATCCATGACGAAGGCCATCGTGGCGGCCAACTTGCGCGGCGCGTAGAAGGCGATGAACAGGGCCGCGCCGATTCCGATCGGGACTGCGATCACCATCGCGATGATTGCCGTCATGAAGGTGCCGAACGCCAAGGCGGCGATGCCGAAGGTAGGCGGCTTGTCGTCCGGGAACCACTCCTGATAGGTGAAGAAGTTCACCGAGTCTGTGGTGAGCGAGGGGATCGATCGCCACACCAGGAAGATCGCGATGGCCGCCATCACGACCAGGACGCCGATGCCGGCGTAGAGCGTGGCACCGCGGAACACGCGGTCGCCCTTGCGCACGGCGGAGCCCTTGAGTTCGACCGGTGGCGCGTCGTCCTCCGGCGGCCGGGTGATTGTGGCCATCTTGCTTCCTTCCCGTTACTGGCCTAGCCAGGGCTGCCGGGTGGCGGCGGTCAGTGGGACCACCACCACCCGGCGGGGTCTAGCTCAGAGCGCCGACGGCGGTCTGGACCTTGGTGAGCAGGTCGGCAGGCAGCGGCACGTAGCCGATCTCGGGCAGGATGTCCTGGGCGGGCTGGCTCGAGGTGTACTCGAAGAATGCCTTGGTCAGGTCGAGCTGGTCCGCCGGCAAGCCCTTGGAGCAGGTGATCTCGTAGGTGACCAGAACGATCGGGTAGGAGCCGGGCTCCTTGGTGGTGTAGTCCAGCGACAGGGCCAGGTTGTTGCCCGTACCCGTGATTTGGGCCGAGCCGATGCCGGCGCTGGCGTTCTCGGTGGTGAGCTCAACGGCGCCACCACCGTTGTCGATCAAGGCCGCTTGAGCATCGGCCTGCTCGAGGAAGGACTCCTCGATGTAGCCGATCGAGTTGGGGGTGGACTTCAACGACGACGCGATGCCATCGTTGCCCTTCGAGCCTTGACCGCCGGGGGCCTTCCACTCCTTCGAGTCACCGAAGGTCCAGGCGCCACCTGACGCGGCCGACAACCATGCGGTGAAGTTCTGGGTGGTGCCGGAGCCGTCCGACCTGTGGTACTGAGCGATCGGGGCGTCCGGCAGCGTGACACCGGAGTTGATCGCGGCGATGGCCGGATCGTTCCAGTTGGTGATCTGGCCGTCGAAGATCTTCGCCGTGACCTCGGGCGTGAGGGTGAGCTTGTCGACCCCGTCCACGTTGTAGGCGACGGCGATGGCCCCGCCGAGCATCGGCAGGTTCCAGGCCTCGTTGTTGGCGCACCGGGTGGCGGCCTGCGTGGTCTGCTCCTCATTCAGCGCCGAATCCGAGCCGGCGAAGGAGGTCTGGCTGTTGAGGAAGTCCTGGATGCCGGCGCTGGATCCGGACGGGGTGTATTCGATCGTGGCGTCCGGGCACGCGGTCTGGTACTCGTTGATCCACTCGGTGATGGCGTTCTTCTGGGCCGAGGACCCTGACGCCTTGATCGTCCCGGAGACGCAGTTGATGGCCGAGGCGGATTCGCCGCCGGCGCTGGCGTCCGAGGACGAGGTGGAGTCGCTGGACGAACCGCCGCAGGCGGCCAAGGCGAGTGCGCCGATGAAGCCGAGGGCCACGACGCGAGTTGAGCGGGTGACGTTCACCCTGTTCCTCCCAAGATGAGTTGGATCTGACAGTTGAGAAGGTAGGGCCGCTTCGTTACCAGTTCTGAACCCCTTGGTGACGTGCTCATGAACCATGACGTAACAGCGGCATCACCACGTTGCCCCTACGTTCATCTTCACAAGGCCGCCCACCGGCCGCACCCAGGCCCGCCGGCGACGTCGAATCAGCCGTCGAAACGTTCGACCGCAATGACTCTGCCGGTCGGCCGGTTGCGCGGGCCGACCTCGCGATGGATCACGATGAAGCCACCCGGATCCAGGGACGGCCGTAGCAACGGGGATTTCACTTTCAGCGAGAACTCCTGGGCCAACGTGGCCAGCAGATCCGGCAGCACCGGACGGTGGCTGCAGATGACCAGCGGCGCCGACCGCACAGCGAGGCTGCGCAGCCGACGTAACGCCGTTTTGGGGCGACGCGAGAAGATCTCCTCGCTGAACAACGACTCCTCCACGATGCCGGCCTTCAGGTGCGACGCCAGCGGCTCGACCGTCTGCATACACCGTCGTGAATCCGAACTGTGCACGCGCGCGATGCCGAACGCAGTCAGCGGCGCTACCAGTGCCCGCGCCTGCGTCAGGCCGTACTTGGTCAGGGGCCGCCGGGTGTCGTTGCCACCCCGATAATCCGAGCGCCGCATGGCCTCTGCGTGGCGCAGCACCACCAGCGGCGAGGTATGCGGAGTCGACAACGCGTCCAGGATCAACTGACGGTCGCGAGGGTAGGTCAAGCGGGCACGCGCCTTGGCTGGCGTCATCCACTCGATCCGGTCGACCTCCTTGTTGGGCTTGAAGCCCGGGCCACCAGGGCGGATGTGCGCCACCCAGTAGTCCACCGTCTTGGGGCCGGAGTCGACGCGATAGCGCTGCTGGCGTAGGGGCGCCCCGAGCAGCACATCAGAGCCGGTCTCCTCCGTCGCCTCCCGGCGCGCGGTAGTGGGCATCAACTCGCCCGGATCGGCCTTCCCTTTGGGTAGCGACCAGTCGTTCTGCCGCGGCCGGTGCACCAGGCACACCCGTATCCCGCTTGGCCCGCGCCGCACCAGCACCACACCAGCGGCCTGGATCGTGGCAGCCACTGCTAGACCAGCCGCGTTTCCCGTTGCACGGCCTTCACCTGAGCCCAGATGGCGCGGAATTCGATACGGTTGTGGATCTCCTCCTCGAATTCGTGCTCGTGCAGCAGTCCCAGCGCGAAGCCGGTCTCGCCGTCCACGTCACGCATGGCGGCGATCTCCCTGATGACGTCCTGCGCAACGCAGGCATCCTGGTGCTCGCCGAGCACCTCGGTGACAAGGCTGAGCGACTCCTCCAACGTTTCAGCTGGCTCGCCGAACACGGGGATCACCGCACCGGCGGCATACCGGGCACGCTTGGCCGCGATGCGCGCCTGGTGCCACGTCTCGGCCGGACCCTCCAACTCCAGGCCCTTGACCGACTTGCGCAACCGACGCCACGACTTGTCGACCAGCGCCGGCAACACCTCCGCGCAGGGTTCGTCCGCCAACGGGGTGAGCGCCGGGTCGGCTGCGGCCGCCACCAGGGACTGCAGCAAGGCCAAGTGCCGTGGGCTCCGCATCGCCGCCAGACCGTGGTCGCGAGCCCCGGCCAGCCGGTGTCGAAGCACCGGGTCCATGACCGCGCGGATCAGCACCGCCTCCCGCTCGCCGAGCTCATCTGCATGCGCATCCAGCCGTTCCAGCAGCACCTCGGTGTCGCGGGCATGCCCGAGCTCGCCGGCGGCCCAGGCCAACTCTTCGCGAAGGTCGGCGGCCCAGGCGGGGTCGACCAGCGGCGCGAATGTCTTCAGCCCGCTGCGCAGCCGCCGAGCAGCCACCCGCATCTGGTGCACGGCGTCGGGCAGATCCCGGCGCACCCGCACGTCCTGGTTGAGGAAGGCCCGCGCATGCTTGCGCAGGTAGGCCGTGACCGCCGCGCCGGCCGGGTCGGCCGGGCCGACGGCCTCCTGCTTGGGCACGTCCGGCGGTTGGGCCGCGGCCGGGCCGAGCGCACTGGCCGCCTTGGAACTCTCGCTGGGCACCGCACCGCCGGCCAGCAGCAAGTCGACCGGGCCCGAGAGGTCCGCGTCGGCCATGAGGGCCTCGACCTCGATCTCACGGAACATCGACACGACACTGTCGCCGTCCAGGATCGACACCCGATCGTCGACGAGTTCGGCGAAAGCCGCACCCTCGGCGTCGTAGAGCAGGTAGGGCGTGCGCTCCGTACGCAGTTCGACCACCGGGACCAACGCAGCACCGCGAACATAGGCGGTGACGACGTCACGCAGGGCCTCGGGCACATGGCCGATCTCGCCCTCCGACAATGGCACCCGCAGTTCGTCACGAACGCCCTCACTGGCGCCGTCGACCGGCAACTTCATGTGCCAGCCGGCGTCGTCGCCGCCCTCCCGCCGGCGCAGCGTCACACCCCACCGGAAGAGCGCGAGGTCCTCGGTGTCGTGGTACACGGCACTGAGCACGCGGGTGCGTTGCGGTGCCACCTGCTCGACTCCGGCCGCGGTGCTCAGATCGGGGAGTCTGAACAAGCCGTGCACCCGCAACTTCGTCTCCACCTCGCGCACCTCCTGCGGATGCGGCATCGGCGGGGCGTCGGCCTCGGACGTCGGGTCGTCGCGGCGCACATCCGGCGGTGTCGGGTCCTCGGCATCGTCGGTGTTCATACGATTGCTCCTCCACGGTGGCTGGCATTGATGAGTCGCTGTTGCAGATCCTCGAGCGGTTCGCCGTGCTCGTCAAACATGCGCCGGTGCCACACCCCGTCCGAGTCGAGGTCCCACGCGGCGGTGCCGGGGTCGAAGGCGAATTCGAACAGGTCGTTGACGATGTCCACGTGCAGCGGCTCCTTCAACGACACCAGCGTCTCCACCCGCCGGTCGAGGTTGCGGTGCATGAGATCGGCCGATCCGATCCACACCTCCGGTTCGCCGGCGTTGCGGAACTCGTACGCCCGAGAGTGCTCCAGAAAGCGGCCCAAGATGCTGCGCACGCGGATCGACTCGCTCATACCGGGCACACCCGGGCGGATCGCGCAGATACCGCGTACCCAGACATCCACCGGTACACCCTCCTGCGAGGCCCGATAGAGCGCGTCGATCACCCGCTCATCGACGATCGAGTTGCACTTGAACCGCACCCGCGCGGGCAGACCCGCCCGGTGGTTCGCCACTTCGCGTTCGATCCGCTCCAGCAGGCCGCTGCGGATGCTGTGCGGTGCCACCAGCAGCCGCCGGTAGGAGGTGTTCATCGAGTAGCCCGAGAGTTGGTTGAACACGTTCGCCACGTCCACCCCGACGGCCTCGTCAGTGGTGAGGATGCCCATGACCTCATACAGGCGGGCCGTCTAGCGGTGGTAGTTGCCGGTGCCGAGGTTGCAGTACCGCACCAGCCGGTCTCCCACGTCGCGGACCACCATCGAGAGTTTGCAGTGCGTCTTCAGGCCCACCAGGCCGTAGACCACATGCACCCCAGCACGCTCCAATTTACGCGCCCAGGTGATGTTGGCCTCCTCGTCGAACCGAGCCTTGATCTCGACCAATGCCAGTACCTGTTTGCCTGACTGCGCCGCGTCGATCAGCGCATCCACAATCGGCGAGTCCCCGGACGTGCGGTAGAGCGTCTGCTTGATCGCCAGCACCTTCGGGTCGGCCGCGGCCTGCTCCAGGAATCGCTGCACCGAGGTGGAGAACGACTCGTACGGATGGTGCAGGAAGACCTCCTTGGTGCGCATCGCCTCCAGCACATCCGGGGCCTTGGCGCTCTCAACCTCCGCCAACTCCCTGCTGGTCTTGGGCACGAATGGCGGGTCCTTGAGGTCCTCACGGTCCAACGCCACGAGCGTCCACAGACCGCGCAGGTCCAGCGGCCACGGCAGGCGGAACACCTCTGCCTGACTCACCCCCAACTCGCGCACGAGCAAGTCGTACACATGCGATGAGATGGACTCTTCCACCTCCAGCCGCACCGGGGGGCCGAACCGCCGCCGCATCAACTCGCGCTCCAGCGCCTTGAGCAGATTCTCGGCGTCGTCCTCCTCGACCTCAACGTCCTCGTTCCGGGTGACCCGGAACATGTGATGTTCGATGATCTCCATGCCTGGGAACAGCGTGTTGAGGTGGGCCGCCATCACATCCTCGAGCGGCACGAAGCGGGATCGGCCCACATGGATGAAGCGAGCCAGCATTGGCGGCACCTTGACCCGCGCGAACAACTCGGTGCCAGTGTGGGGGTTGCGCACCACCACGGCGAGATTGAGCGACAGTCCGGAGATGTAGGGGAAGGGGTGCGCCGGGTCGACTGCCAGCGGGGTGAGTACCGGGAACACCTTGGCCTCGAAGAACCGGCCGGCCTCGGCCTGTTCGAGTTCGCTCAGATCCTGCCACCGCGCGAGCTCGATGCCCTCGGTGCTCAGGCCGGGTTTGACCTCGTCTCGGAAACACGCCGCCTGCCGCATCATCAGGTTGTGGCTGGCGGCGAGCACGGCGTCGTGCACCTCCCGGGGAAGCAGGCCGCTGGCGGCACGCACCGCGATGCCGGTGGTGATGCGTCGCTTGAGCCCGGCGACCCGCACCATGTAGAACTCGTCGAGGTTGCTCGCGAAGATCGCCAGGAACTTGGCCCGCTCCAGCAAGGGCAACCGCGAGTCCTCGGCGAGCTCGAGCACCCGCTGGTTGAACGCCAGCCAGGACAGTTCGCGATCGATGAACCGGCTGGTCGGCAAGTCGTCGACCACGCCGGGGGTTTCCTCACCGAGCACCACGTCAGACATGACCCAACCCTGCCAGACCACGGGGGTTTGAAGCACCAGGGGCCATCGCCCGGCGTGGGGGGATCAGCCGTCCGGATGGCGATAGAGCACATCCTGCCTGGCCGTGCGGAAATCCAGTCGGCGGTAGAGCGCCAGCGCGGGCCCGTTGGAACTGTCCACGAACAACCCCACCTGCGTGCACCCGCGGGCCGCCAGGTGCACCAGCCCGGCCATTGTCAGCGGCGCCCCCAGACCCTTGCCCTGGTAGGCGGGATCCAGGCCGACGACGTACACCTCGCCGGTGCCGTCCGGGTGCACTTTGGTCCAGTGAAAACCCGCCAGCCGACCTTCGTCGAGCCGTGCGCCGCCGGCCCCGTGCGGGTCGACCAGCAGCAGCAGATCCTCGCGCCGGAACCAAGGGGCGGCGGTTCGCGCGGTGAGGTCGGCGCCGGTCCACCCGCCCTGATCCGGCAGGTCGACGAAGGCCGCGGCATTAACCGCCAGCACAGTTGCGTCGGCGGCGGGCCCGGGGTAAGGCCGAAGCAGCAACCCCGGTGGCGGCTCAGCCGAGGTGAGGTCGGCCGTCGACCGGGTCATAAACAGCAGTCGGCGCTGAGCCACCAGACCGCGTGCGTGCGCAATGGCCCTGGCCGCGGGCAGGTCGGCGTGCGCCCAGGCACCGACGGCGCCGAGCTCAGCCACCTGATCGGCTACGTAGGTGCCCAGCCCCCGACCACGCTCGGTGGGCGCCACGACGAACTCCGCGAGCTGCGAGGCCGAGTCCACGTGCGCGTAGCCGACCAGCCCGCCCGCGGCCGACCACACCAGGACGTGTTCGGCGGTCGGCGGTGAGGCCAGCAGGGCAGCATCGGACAGCGGCTCGGTGCCATCGCCCGCGGTGGCTGCGGCGACGAGTTCGGCCACCGCCACCCGCGCCTGGCGACTCAACGGGCCATGCACCACTTCCGTGCGCCACTGCCCCATGACCGACCACCCTAGAGCGGCTCGGCAGGTCCGTGCTGCCTCGGCAGCCCTGGGCGGGGCGTCGGGGCCGGGGTATCCTGGGGGTCGATTCGTACCAGAGGGTGAGGAGTGGCCAGCTATGGTGCAACTTCTTCTGCTCACCAACTCCAGCCAGGCCAGCGCCGAGGTGATCCCCGCCTTGGCGCTGCTCTCGCACCGTGTTCGGGTGCTGCCCGCCGAGCCCGCCGCCCTGCTGGACGCGCCGCCGGTTGACGCGTTGTTGGTCGATGGGCGAACCGAGTTGGTCGCGGTGCGCGGCTTGTGCCGGGTCATCCGCTCAACCGGCGTGGCGGTGCCGGTCATGCTGATCACCACCGAGGGCGGGATCGCCGGCGTCAATTCCGAATGGGGCATCGACGACTTCGTACTCGACTCCGCCGGTCCGGCCGAGTTGGAGGCGCGGCTGCGGCTGGCTTTGGCCCGCGGCGCTGATGAGGACGACGATGCCGGGGATCTGATCCGCAGCGGCGAACTGATCGTCGACGAGTCGGCCTACAGCGCCCGCGTGCGCAACCGCTCCCTGGATTTGACTTTCAAGGAGTTCGAACTGCTCAAGTACCTCGCCCAGCACCCCGGGCGGGTGTTCACCCGGGCCCAACTGCTGCAGGAGGTCTGGGGGTATGACTTCTATGGCGGGACCCGCACCGTGGACGTGCACGTCCGACGCCTGCGCGCGAAGCTCGGGCCCGAATTCGAGCACCTGATCGGCACCGTACGCAATGTGGGATATAGGTTTGTCGCTCCCCACGAGTACGAGGTGATGGCTGAATGACCGGTCTGCTGGTGGTCGCCGGGGTGCTCCTCGCCGCGACGGCTTTCGGCATCTACCGTGAGCGCGTCGACGGCCGATGGCGACCGCGCACCTCACGTCCCAAGTAGCCGCGGGTGGACCACTATTACGATACGGCCGATGACCTCTCGGCCGCGCAGTTGGGCCCGCGCGCGAGTTTGGTGCAATTCTCCAGCGCCTTTTGTGCGCCCTGTCGAGCCACCCGGGCGATCCTGGCCGACGTGGCCGCGGTGGTCCCCGGGGTCAGTTTCATCGAGGTCGACGCCGAGGCGCACCTGGACCTGGTCCGCCGGCTCAAGGTGAGCCGGACCCCCACGGTGTTGATCGTCGACTCGAACGGGCGGGTGGTCAACCGGGCTGTCGGTCAGCCGCGCAAGTCCGACGTGCTGGCCGCGCTCGCCCCGGCCATGGGCTGACCCCACGTGCCCTAGCGGTTGGCGCGATCCACGATCGCCGTACCCCACCCGCCGATACCGATGCTGATCACCGGATTCCGGCCCGGCTCAAGCGCCTGCAGGATCGCCTTGAAGTCCGTCAACGGCGCCGAGACGCATCCCCCCGTGGGTTCGTTGCTGGACACGTGGAAGAAGAACGCCGAGCCCTTCGACGGCACCTGCTCGAGGTTGTAGTCCATCGCCACCGCGTAGTAGTACGGCAGACCGAAGTCGATGAGGTGCTCGCTGCCTTCGCCCGGCACCCAGGCCTTGCGGACATGCTGGTTGTAGGTCGGGCTCGTGGTGTCGCCGTCCCACCAGTCCCACCAGTCCACCTTGAAGTAGGGCATGGCAGTGCCCGGGTCCGACAGGATGCCGAACGATTGCGTGAGGGTGTAGATGCCCGCAGGGGTTCGCGGCACACCCCACTGCCCCTGACCGATGCCCAACTCACCGACCCAGCCGGACACCGGCCCGCGCACGATCGCGAACCGGCCGTCGGCACCCCGACGCCACAGGGTCACCTGCGCCCGGGTCGAGCTGGCCGAGGTGGAGCGGACCGTCACCACCTGGTCGGGCCCGGTCCAGTCGACCCGGGAGTCGTTCTTGCGCACGGGGGTGCTCACCGGCAGCGCGGACGAGGCCGCCACCTGGTCGAACACCACATGCGCGGCCGTCGTGGTGTAGACGCAGAAGTCGCCGGCGGCATCAACCCGGGAGGCGACGAGGTTGGCAACCGTCTCACCCGAGCCGAAGTTGACGTTGGAGGCCAACGGACGCGGCTGGTCGCACGGGTAGGCCACGGCGAAGCCCGCACCGGTAGGTCGGGTGATGGTCAAGTTGCCCCAGACGGTCGAGCCCGCCCCACCGCCGGAACCGATGCGCAGCACCCCCTGGGCCGGGATAGGCGCGGCGCCGTGGGCCACTTGGCGGGTGTCGACCTTCCGTTGCGGCGTGCCAGCCGGCAGCACCGAGGAGGTGGCCACCTGGTCGAACACCACGTGGGCCGTGGCGGCGGTGTAGACGCAGAACACGCCGGCGGCGTCGGTGCGCACCGCGACGAAGTTCGCCACCGTGCGGCCGGCCGTGAAGTTGATGTTGGACGACAACGGACGGGGTCCGTCGCACGGGAAGGCCACCGCGAATCCGGAGCCAGCCGGTTGCGTCACGGTCAGGTTTCCCCAGACCGTCGCGAACGGCGCCCCGCCGGTCACCACCGACACCACCTCGCCCTGCACCACCGGCGCCCCACCAAACTGCGCCTCACGCGTGTCGAGGGTGCGCCGGGGTGGGGTCGCCGGCAGCACAGTCGACGCGGCCACCTGGTCGAACACGACATGCGCGGCCGCCGACGTGTAGACGCAGAAGGAGCCGCCGGCATCCGTCTGCACCGCCACGAAGTTGGCCGCAGTCTTGCCGGCCTGGTAGTTCACGTTCGAGGCCAGCGGACGTGGTTGTCCGCACGGGAAGGCGACCGCCCAGCCGGGGGCGGCCGGCCGGGTGATCGTCAAGTTCCCCCAGACTGTCGACGACGGCCCGCCGCCGCCACTGACGCGCACGACGCCGCCCGCCGGCACCGGCGGTTGCACCGGGGTGGCGGCTGCCGCCGGGCCAGCTTGCCCCACCAGCGCCATCGCGGCGAGCACCAGCACCCCCACCGCCAGCACCACACGACTGCTCACTCGCCGAACCTCGACACTGCGCACCGACATGGGGCGCCTCCTAGAACTGGGCGGACCTCCCCCCGCGCCCCACGTTAGCCGCGAAAGCGACGCGCGACACGGCGTCCTTCCAAGATCCCCAGCCTGGACGGTAAAGGAACGTAGAATCTGCCCATGTCTGCACGCAGAATCGTCAACGTCGACCCTCGGGGTCTGCGCTTCACCGCCGCCATCAGCAGCGTCGTCCTCGCGCTCGCCATCGTGCTGGGGCCGCCATTCGGCCTGGTTCTGCTCGCCGCGCAGACGCTCGTATTCGCCTTCGGCGCCGTCCTAGGGTTGCAGTTCCAGCCCTACGCGGTGCTGTTCCGCACCCTCGTGGCCCCCCGACTGTCGGCCCCGGCCGCGCTCGAGCCGGAGCAGCCGGCGCGCTTCGCCCAGGCTATGGGCATGCTGATCAGCGTCATCGCGCTCCTGGCCGGCATCGTCGGGGCGAGCGTGGTGTTCTACGTGTTCGCCGGCGCCGCCCTAGCTGCAGCGTTCCTCAACGCGGCGTTCAACTACTGCCTGGGCTGCGACCTGTTCCTGCGTTTCGGCCACATCAGCCGGCACGCGGACCTGACCGAACGACGCCGGGTCGAGCGGGACGTCACTGTCGGCTGACGTGACCGACCTCGTCGTCGTCAAACTGACCTGGGGGGCGGAATCCCCGGAGCGGGTCTCGCAAGCGCTCACCGTCGCCGCCACCGTGCTCGCGGCCGGTGGGACCACCTCCCTCTGGCTCACCGGGGACGCCACGTTGTTGGCCACCCCCGGCGTGCTCGAAGACGTGTCGCTGCCTTTCGCCGGTTCGCTGGCAGACCTGCGCGATGCGATTGTGGCCAGCGGCACCCTCACCGTGTGCAGCCAATGCGCGGCCCGTCGCGGGTTGACGCCGACACAGTTGCTGCCCGGGGTGCGGCTGGCAGGGTCCGCAGTGTTCGTCGAAGAGATCCTCACCCCAGGTGCCCGCAGCCTGGTCTACTGATGTGCCTGGGCCGCGCACGCTAGAGTGGGCCCGTGGTCGAACACTTCTTCACAGCCCTGCTGGTGCTGGCCAGCGTCGTCATCGTGTGGTTCGCCGCCTACGTGGTGTACCGCATGTACAAGGACTGACCAGCGTGACCGATTCGGAGCAGCCAACACCCGAGCCGCCCATGGAGTTGGCCCACCTGTCATGGTTGCTGGGCACCTGGGCCGGTGTCGGCCTGGGTCACTACCCCACGATCACCCCGTTCCGGTTCTTCCAGGAGGCCACGTTCGCCAACGACGGCCGACCGTTCCTGAGCTACCACAGCAGGTCCTGGCTGATCGATGAGGAAGGCACGCGCATCCGCCCAAGCGGCACCGAAGTGGGCTACCTGCGTCCGCTGCCGGACAACGAGGTCGAATTGCTGTTGCAGCACCCGACCGGCATCTCCGAGGTCTGGTACGGCCGAGTTGAGATCACCGATCTGGTCGACGCGACCATCACCGGGGCGCGGATGGAATTGACCACCGACGGCATCATGCGCACGCAAACCGCCAAGGAAGTCAACGCCGGTCACCGGCTCTACGGTTTGGTCGCCGGTGAACTGCTGTGGACCTACGACATGGCGGCGGTCGGCGAGCCGATCCAGAACCACCTGTCGGCCCGACTGCGACCCCCTGCTTCGTGACCGCCGCCGCCGTGCAGGTGCTCCACGAGCACGGCTACCGGGCCACGCCGCAACGGCTACTCGTGCTGGCGGCGGTCGGCGAACTACGGCACGCCACACCCGAGCAGATACTCGCCCACATCCACCAGACGTCGCCGGGAGTCAACCTCTCGACTGTGTATCGCGTGCTTGAGGTGCTCGAAGACGTCGACCTGGTCACCCACGCCCACATCGGCAGCGGCTCTGCCACCTACCACGCCACGGACGGACCTGCCCACCTGCACTTCCGTTGCGGCGGCTGCGGCCGGGTGCAGAGCCTGCCTGCCATCATCGCCGAACCGTTCGTGCAGCAGGTGCGCGAGCGGTTGGGCTTCCACGCAGACGTGACCCACGCCGGTATCGACGGCCGATGCCGCGAGTGTGCCGCCACCCAGGAGCAGCCATGACCTACCAGTCCCCCTCGTTGACCCTGCCCGGGGCGGTGCCGCCCCCCGAGTCGGCGATGGATCAAGGCGTGCCCTGGCATTACGGCGAGCCTCACGTCGAGCAGCGGCGGCTGACCGGCGGGCGCGGCGCCGTCGACCAGTCCCACCTCGCAGTCGTGGCGGTCACCGGTGCCGACCGCCGCAGTTGGCTGCACTCGTTGACCTCGGCGGACCTCGCCGCGCTACCCCCGGGCGGTTCGGCCACCGCGCTGATCCTCGACCCGCACGGGCACGTCGAGCATGAACTGCACGTGATCGACGACGGCACCACTGCCTGGCTGATCGTCGAGCCGGGGTCGGCGGCTGCGCTCATCGGCTACCTGGACCGGATGCGCTTCATGCTCGACGTGGCCGTGCGCGACGCCACCGCCGAGCAGGCGGTGATCTGGCTGCCCAGTCGCACGTCTCACCTGACGTACCCCACCTGGTTGGTGCCGGCCGAGTTCGCCGGCACCGGGGTGACGCCGGCCGGCGAGGACCGTGGCGGTGATGCCGGCAAGTACGTCGGTGCGCGGCCGGGGACACTGATGGGGTCGCAGATCCTGGTCCCGACCGAGAGCCTGACGGCTGTCCTGGCCGAGGCGGGCGAGCCTGCCGGATCCTGGGCGCTGGAGGCCCTGCGGGTGGCGGCGGCCATGCCCCGGCTCGGCTGCGAA
>JAUPKO010000621.1 GCA_030837395.1 Actinomycetota bacterium
GACGCTCTTCCGATCTCGGGAAGGTTTTCCGGCGGGAAGTCGTCCGAATGAGTCGGCACCACTACTCCTTTCCACAGATCCATGACGCGACCCGGACTGATGCGGGGTTCCGGTGGTTGGCAACCGTGGAGACCTGCGATCCGCAGGCCCATGTCTACGGTTTCAACGAACCAGGTGAGCCCTGGGTCTCGCTCGACCGCACCCTTCCGGTCGGCGTGATCGACCCCGCGCTGTCGCTACCCACCGGTCCCGCGGACACAGACTGGTACCTGACCGGCACCAGAGGCGCGGACTCCTTCGCTGCCTTCCGGCAGTGGCGAGCCGTGAACGGCCGCGATTGGCAGGAGCAACCGACGCTGCGCTTTCATGACCCGGTATTGGCTAGACCAGCCGGCAACGCTGACCGAGCCCGTGGCCTGCGGTCGGCGCAGGACTGCTCGGACAACTACGGAATCGCGAGCAGCCTGCTCGACTGGGATCCGCACACCCGCGGTCCCGGCGCCGTCCGGCGCAGACTGCGCGGTCAGGACTTCGAACTGGCCGCACTGGGCACCCACACCCTCGCCTGGACCCCCGATGGTCAAACAGTTGTCGCCGACGTCTGGCGCCGTCGACTGCAACCCTTCTCCGCCGCCCACCGATACCTCGAGTCGCGCCATCCACGCACCTGCCCCGGCCGCGCAGAATCCCTCACCATCGGCTGACCGTGGGCCACACCCTGTCCGGCGCATCTAAATGTAACCAAATGTAACCAGAGTGTGGTTACATTTGGTTCATGCTCGACCTGAACCTGGAGGCCTTGCTTGCCGATCTTCGGACTCAGCAGGGCGACACTGCCGCAGTCGAGGTCAAATCCGCCAGGGGTGGCCTCCCGGCCACGACGGGCGAATCGCTCTGCGCGTTGGCAAACTATCCCGGCGGCGGCCTGTTGCTGCTCGGCTTGGACGAGCGAGCGGGGTTCGCGCCGGTCGGCATTTCCGACCTGCAGGCCCTCAAGCAAGGCATCGCCAGCAAGGCGCGTGCCTGCGCACCTCCAGTTGTCATCAACATCAGTCAACACGCTGTGAGCGGCCACGCAGTTCTGGCCGCGCAGGTAGCCGAATGCGATCGCTCTGCCAAACCCTGCCGCTTCAAGGGCAAGGGCTGGATTCGGGCTTGGGACGGTGACTACTCGATGTCGTTGGAAGAGGAGCAGGCGTTTCTGCGGCTGCGTGACGCCCCGCGATTCGACCGGGTCGCGGTCGACGGAACGTCGCGGGATGACCTGGACGCCCAACTTACGCGGTCATGGTTGGACACCGCCCGCACGCTGGACCCTTTGGGACTGGGCCGCTTCAGCGACGATGATGAGTGCCTGAAGCGTGCAGGAGTTTTGACTCCTCAGGGCGTCACATCGAAGGCAGGACTGCTGGCGCTGGGGATACAACCGCAGCAGCACTTCCCGCGCTACGTCGTCAACCTGGCGGCAGAAGGCGTCAGCGACGCCAGGGCAGTTGAGGCAACGACAGTCAGCGGACCGATTCCGTACATGCTGGAGGGGTCCCTTGACTGGGCGAAGAGAGTGATGTCACGGCGCGTGGTTCAACGCCCCGATGGTGGCTTGCGGGACGAGTGGGAGTTCCCGCTCGTGGCGCTGCGCGAACTGATCGCCAATGCGCTCGTACACCGCGATCTGGACAACTGGAGTGAAGGGTCGGCGGTGGAGGTGCGGCTGCTGTCGGACAGGTTCGTCATCACCAACCCTGGGGGTCTGTATGGGATCACAGTCGACCGTCTCGGCCAAGCGAAACAAACCTCCGCGCGAAACGGCGCTCTCATTGAAATCTGCCGCTACGTCCGGACCGACAGCGGGGCTCGAGTCGTCGAGACGCTTGCCTCTGGACTCCCAAGAGTCCTCGAGAGTCTCGCGGAGTGCGGGCAGCCAGCCCCGCTATTCGATGATCGTGCGATCGCGTTCAGCGTGGTGTTGCGCCGGGGTGCGGCGGATGCTCCAGCATCCCTGAACCGAACCCAAATGCGGGTGCTTGCCGAGCTTGCGCGGGGTCCGGCGAGCGTCAGGGACCTCGAGGCACGCTTGGGCCTAAAGCCTGCAACGATCCGCAAGGCTTTGCGGGCCCTACCCGACCGAATATGGGTCGACGGAGGTAAGGGGCGCCCTACGACCTACTCGCTCCGCGACTCCGATTAGACAGTGGCGGGCCCACCCGAAACGGCCCGCAACTAGTGACGTCAGCTGTTGGCGAGGATGGCTGGCAGCGCCTCGCCGAGCGCCTCGTCCCAACTGCGCATCGCCGGCAACCCGACTGCCGTCCAGCGGTCGTGACCCAGCACGCTGTACGCCGGGCGCGGCGCGGGCCGTGGGAAGGCAGCGGTGCTGGTCGGCAGCACCCGTTCCGGGTTGTGACCAGCGAGGTCAAAGATCCGCTGGGTGAAGCCGTACCAGTTGGTGGCACCACTGGCCGTGCCGTGGTAGATCCCGGCCGGTGCGGCAGCCGTGACCAGCACCTCGATCTGGTTGGCCAGATCTCGGCTCCAGGTGGGTTGACCGAACTGATCGTCCACCACGGAGACGGTTTCGTGCGCCGCTTCCAGCCGCAACATCGTCTTCACGAAGTTGGCTCC
>JAUPKO010000063.1 GCA_030837395.1 Actinomycetota bacterium
ACGTGGGGTGGATCTGGTTCGCGGGACCGGTGCCGGACCTGTTACCCTGAATGCCGGTTCGCCTCACGGCGGATTGGTTGGGGGCTGTGGCGCAGTCCGGTAGCGCACCTCGTTCGCATCGAGGGGGTCAGGGGTTCGAATCCCCTCAGCTCCACCAGAGGGTTCTTATTCGAACCCTCTGACATCGCAGTTCGCATGATCGCTGAAGGAAGCGGGTCCGCAAGGGCCCGCTTCTTTCGCTGTGGGACTCCGCGTCCCTGCAGTGGGGTGTGGCTGGTGGGGCGGAGTTGAGTCCTGGGGCTTGACGGCCGCGATGGTCGCGATGGTCGCGATGGTCGCGATGGCAACCTATAATGGAACCGCCTTTTCGTTCTAGGTTGCGCTAAGGGCGGCGATGAAGTTTCCCTCAACACGGGCTACCACCTGACCGACGATGTACGGCAGTCGTTCGTCCAGGTTGGCGAAATGGACGGGCGCAGCCGACCACCAGTGATCTGGGTCTTCGGCGCGGACGGTGCGTACATCGTCGACCAAGCGGCCGACTAGGTCGGGAGCAAGTTCAACGGCCTTCTCGTGCCGCGCAGTCGCCTCTCGAACGAGGCCAGCAAGCGGCGAGTCCTGCGGAATGGTGGGCGCGCGGAGCAGCGCGGCGTAACGGTGCCCCGCGTCCCACAATCGACGATTGAGGAGTTCGGCCACATCCGTCCCAGGTCCTACATCTTCGTACGGGTTTGGTTCTTGGCCCGCGCCATCGTCGAATCGGACGCCCGCTCCTTGGCAGAAGGCACACTTCTGGTCGCGCGGATGCAGCGGCTGCCGCCAATTGTATCGCCACGGCATCCCGCGCAGATGAACCTCTTCGAGATGGCAAACTCCCCGCCCCGCGGCATACCCCGACGCGTCCTGATGCACCCCGTCGCCGCCCCACAGCGGAAGCGGTAAACCCTCGTACGGAGACACCATCCACTCCCAATCGCGGCGGCTGAACACCCGTTGGGCGCGGAAATTGACAAGCTTCTCAGAGCCGATCACTTGTCGGACCAACCTCCTGCCATGGCTACCGCGGCGAGTTCCGATGACCAACACATTCTCGCCACCGTCTCCCCCAATCGGTGGCACCACCCAGACCTTCGCACCCGGGGCCTGGCCGCTCGTTCCCGCGCAAAGAATCCCGCGAGTGTTCGGCGTGAGGAAGTCCCGGCTGACGTTCGCCACCATCCCCCACGCGTACGGCTCTCCTTCGGCGGGTCCGCAATCCGGGAGGCCCGCGTCGGCGAGCAGCAGGGAGAGGTGATGCTTCGCGCGGCCGTACACGATGTGTCCAGCACGACTGAAGTCTCGGACCTCTGACATCTCGGCGCGGAAGAGCGGCCTGGCGACCCCGGTAAGCGCGGCGACGACCATGTCATAGGCACGCCATTCGTAATACAACTGGTCCTGGGGGCGATGACGTTCGAGTTCGGCGAGCGTCGGGACGCCGACCTAACCCCGCCTACTCGTGCACATCGTGACGACCCAGTCGCGGTAACGCTCACGAAGCTCTTCGGCATCCAAATGCGCAGCACCTTCATCGGTGTCCATAGTCAGATGGTCGCGCTCACCCTCGACAGTTCTCCATCCGGAGATCGCCAGCAGTTCCCTCTATGAGGCGATCGATCGGGTCACGCAGTGACCGAGGCCGAGATGGCGGAAGAGGAGATCGGTCACGCCTTCAGTCACGGGACGCACCTCGGCTGGGTCTGGGGCCGGGACGGGACCGGGCGCGTGTACCTGGACTTCCTCTCCGAGCACCGGATGACCGACATTGATGCCATGCGCTACTTCTCTGACGGAACCTCGGAGGCGATCGATGTGCCCCTTTTGGGGCACCCGGTGACCGGCGACCCCGAGGAGGACGAAGAGCGCGGGCGGCAGTTCTTCGAGCGCAACCAGCGCGTCTACGCCGTCCTGCGGGAGCGCGGGCTCCTTCCTCCGGTGGACGCTAACCTGCTATCGCAGGACATCAACGAGTTCCTGCTGTCAGGGGGCAAGATCGTGGAGACCAATCGCGAGTGAGCCCGCTGGCGGCCCTCTTGGACAAGGTTGCACGCGCCTATCATCGAGGGGTCGCGTCCGTACAACGGGTGGCTCAGCCTCGATTATCGGGACTTTCCTGCGAGGGTCAACGACGTGGACACCGGCCTCCGCATCCCACATCCGCGCCGTCGATCGTCGCGCCCGCAGCCCGGTCAGGAGGGCTTTCGGCGTTTGCGCCGGCGGACCTCCGGGGGATCTAGTTGGGGGACGGCGCGGCGCATGAATTGGTCGAAGTGGGGCACGGTGAATGCCGCCAGGCCATGGCCCGGGGAGTAGAGAAGCCCCTTGTCGATGAGGGCGGCGCGGGTGGGCGCCGCCTGCTGAGACGATCTGCCGAGTAGTCGGGCGACATCTGCCGCGCTGGCCGGGTTGGGGCCGAGTTCAGCCATCGCCCGAAGGTAGGCCTTCTCTAGTTCAGTGGTGCGATCCAGTCGAACTCGAAAGAAGCTGGTGTCCAGCCGCTCGCGGTAGAGTCCAGCTGTGTCGCGGACATCGTCGGCGGTTATCAGCGGGCCGCTGGCCGCTGGCCACACTGCGTACCCGAGCTCCTGGAGGAAGAACGGATACGTGCCCGTCAGTTGAGTGGCCAGGTGGAGGGCCTCTGGTTCCCATTCGGCGCCCTCGGAGCGAGCCGGTTGCTGAAGTACGGTGTGCGCCTGCGAGGGGGTGAGGTTGCCGATCACCGGGAACGTGAACAGGCGCTCGGCATATGACTTGGCCTCACCTGCCAGTTGCGCGATCTGAGGGAGTCCAGCACCGACCAGTGTGACCGGCAGGTTTCGTTGGATGGACCTGTGCAACGCGCTGATCAGCGACTCGAGCTGTGTCGGGGATAGGAACTGGACCTCGTCGAGCAGCATCACCACGCCGCGATCCGCCTCTAGCGCAGCTTCCCCAACGGCGACGATCAGTTGTGTGAGGTCGCTGAGCAGATCACCTGAATTGGCGATCGGGTCCTCACCGGGGCGGCCCAGCCCGGCGGTCAAATTGCCTTCCGGGTCGACCGAAAGAGTGAACGATCGCAGCACGTTGGCGGCCCTGGTGGCGTGTTCACGCCAGCGATCCCGGGGGGACAGGGTGAGCAGGGCCGTGCGGAACTGGGCCGCGAGGGTGCGGCGGAAGGCGGTGTCGTCGTGCTTGCTGATCTCCCACTCGACCACAGCCCATTGCTCGTCCTCGGCGAGCTGGCGGAGCCTGCCCAGCAGCACGGTCTTGCCAACCCCCCGCAGACCCGTGATGATCATGGACTTCTCGGTGTGCCCGCGTCTGAGGCGCGCTAGCAGCAACTCGAAGTCAGCTATCTGCTGGTCACGACCCACCAGTGCGGGCGGGCGGGCGCCAGCATTCGGGGTGTAAGGGTTGGTCAGCGGGTCCATAGTAAGAATAGTAGCGGTTTATTAGATAATGCGAAACTTAACTAAACCTTGCTACGCATGGCTCCGCGCCTCGGACCGGGTCGGGTGGGCTAACGACCCACACGCCGCGGGGGCAGTTGCTTGCTCTTCACGTACACCACCACCCCGGACTCTGCTCCGCACCACGTCTTCCGAGAGTCGCACCTGCTTCTGCTGCACGCTCCGTTGCATCCCTCCGCAGGCAGAGCCCGTGGCCTCCCCACACTCGCCCTCGAGCATCCGCACCGGCTCGTCGGAAGGGTTCGATAGTTGTCCCCTCAGCTCCACTGGAATCGAGTGGCCGGGACCGTCATGGTCTCGGCCACTCGCATGTCGAGGCGGCCCTACACCCAGGTCGGGAACCACATCCGCAGGTGCCAGCTGTCATACGGCAGTGGAATGCCGGTCCAGATCGGGAAGAAGAACCAGCTCACCGCGACCACCGCCACCAGGAACAGCGTCACCAGCACAGTGCCCGTCCTCAGCCGCGCCTTGGACGCAGTTGCGGCCCCGCGGACGGTACTCAGCGACATCGCCAGCGCCATCACGACGAACGGCAGGAAGACGATGGAGTAGAACTCGAACACAGTTCGTTCCTGGAACATCAGCCAAGGTGCCCAACCCGCCACAAACCCGGCGAGCACGGCGCCTGAGCGCCAGTCTCGTCGGCCGACCCACCGCCAGGCCTGGTGCAGCATCGCGATCGCGCCGGCCCACCAGATCAACGGGTTCCCCAGCGCCAGCACCTCCTGGGCGCACCGGTCGGCTCCGCAGGTCACACCGTTCTCGTACGACTTGGCCTCCAGATAGTGGAACGACGTCGGCCGGGTCTGCAACGGCCACGCCCACGCATTGGCCTGGTAGGAGTGCGGCGAGAC
>JAUPKO010000622.1 GCA_030837395.1 Actinomycetota bacterium
CCGCGACCGTGGGGGAGACGGCGTGACCGAGATGCCCATGATGGCGCTCGACGACATCGTCGTGCTCGACGTCGCCACCCTGTTTGCCGGTCCCGTGGCGGCGACCCTTCTCGGGGACTTCGGAGCACAGGTCATCAAGGTCGAGCATCCGGATCGACCTGATTCGGCGCGCAGCCACGGTCAGTCGAAGGACGGGCACGGCCTGTGGTGGAAAGTGCTGGGGCGCAATAAGCGCACGATCACGACGAACCTCTCCACTCCCGCCGGACGGGAGGTCTTCCTACGCCTCGTCGAGCGCGCGGATGTCGTCATCGAGAACTTTCGCCCGGGCACTCTCGAGCGCTGGGGCCTCGGCTATGAGGACTTGAGCCGGGTCAACCCCCGGATCGTGCTCACCCGGGTGACCGGCTTCGGCCAGTTGGGTCCACGCGCCAGCGAGCCCGCCTTCGGCACCATCGCGGAAGCGATGAGTGGATTCGCCCACTCCACCGGACAGCCGGATGGTCCGCCCACGCTCCCGCCCTTGGCCCTGGCGGACAACATCGCAGGCATGGCTGCGGCGATCGCGACCCTCACCGCGCTGCACGCACGGCAGCGCACGGGGCGCGGCCAGATGGTGGACCTGGCCATCATCGAACCGATCCTCTCCGTGCTGGGCCCCCAGGTCACGGTCTACGACCAGTTGGGAATCATCACTCAGCGCAAGGGCAATCGTTCGGAGAACAATGCTCCCCGGAACACCTACCTCACCGCGGATGGAGACTGGGTCGCCATCTCCACCAGCGCTCACTCGATCGCCGCCCGAGTCATGGAGCTGGTGGGACATCCCGAGTTCATCGAGGAGCCCTGGTTCAACAACGGCTTCGAGAGAGCCCGACACGCGGACGAGCTCGACGCCGCTGTCGGAGGATGGATCGCCCAGCACTCGACGGACGAGGTCGTCCAGGGATTCCGCAAGGCAGAGGCCGCCCTCAGCGTCGTGTATGACGTGTCGATGGTGGTCGAGGACGAGCAGTACCAGGCCATCGGTGCGCTCACGCGGGTCGACGACGAGGACCTGGGCTCGGTCCTCATGCCGAACGTGCTCTTCCGCCTCTCTGAGACTCCCGGTGCCGTGCGCCACACCGGGCGTGCCCACGGTGCCGATACCGACGACGTCTTGGCGGACCTCGGCTTCTCCGCAGAGGAACGGGACGCGCTGCGTTCCGCGGGAGCCATCTGACGTGCGCCCGCCCACGTGGCTGTATGTGCCAGCGCCCAAGCTCCCTGAACTTCTCGCCAAGGCCGCAGCTTCTGCCGACGCAGTCGTGATCGACCTCGAGGACGCCGTCCACCCAGATCATAGGCCAGCCGCACGGCGACTGCTCCAGGAATGCCTTACGGAACTCGACGTGCCCGTGGACGTTCGGATCAACGCGGTGGGCTCGCCTGACTTCTACCTGGACCTCGAGGCCCTCGGCCCCGTGGCGAGCCTGCTGAGCGGTGTGCGCATTCCGAAGGTCGAGACACCTGCAGAAGCCCAAGCGGCAGCATCCGCCCTCGTCGGCCTCTTCGACGGTCCCCGGCTGGTATGCCAGCTCGAGTCGGCCCGTGGCGTGTCCCAGGCACTGGGGATCGCGGCCGTCGCGGGAGTCCAGTCAGTCATGCTGGGCGAGGCGGACCTCCGAGCGGACTTGGGTGTACCACGAGACGACGATGCGGGCCTGGCACTGGCGCGCCAGGCTGTTGTCCTCGCGTCCCGAGCCGCCGGCCTCGAGCGCCCTATCGGAAGCGTCTACGCGAACATCGATGACGATGAGGGGCTTCGCCGGTCATCGATTCTCCTGCGATCCTTCGGCTTCCATGGCAGATCCTGCATCCACCCTCGGCAGGTGCCGATCGTCCGAGACGTCTTCACTCCCAGTGCTGTGGACCTGGCTTGGGCCGCAGACGTCGTGTCGGCCTCACTGGAGCTGGGCGAGGAGTCCTCCGCTGCGGTGAAGCTCGCGGACGGCAGCTTCGTCGATCCCGCGATCATCCGGCAGGCCAGTGAGATCCTCGGACACCGGCAGGTGCAGGGGTGAGCACGGTGGGTCGTCTCGCGGGTGGGCGCTTCGCGACGGTCATCGACCTCGCCCAGCCGGTGCACCCCTTGATTCCGACGTCGCCGAACCATCCCGGATACCGGCACGCCCTCCTGCGTCGCCACGGTGATGCCGTCCGTGCTGATGGGACATCGGGGGCGAACGACATCATCACCCTGGGCACCCACACGGCATCCCACATTGATGCTCTCGCCCACATCAGCCACGAGGGTCGGCTCCATGGTGGCACCGACGCGGACGAGGCCCAGCGCGGCGGCCGATTCATCGACCATGGCGTGCACACCATCGAGCCGCTGGTCACACCGGGAGTGCTACTCGACCTGCCAGCACTTCTGGGCGTCGACCGTCTGCCCGCCGGGTACCGCATCTCGGTCGACGACGTGCGCGCCGCTGCCACGGCCCCTATCGCTGATGCGGCGGTGCTCATCCGCACGGGCTGGGCCCAGCTCTGGGACGATCCGGTCGGCTTCCTCAGCCACGACGGTGGGGTGCCCGGCCCCGATGAAGGCGCCTGCGCATGGCTGGCCGCAGAGGCTCCACGCGTCGTTGCCTCCGACACCACCGCCTTC